>CAZIQW010000175.1:0-899 GCA_964541585.1 uncultured Dehalococcoidales bacterium
GGACCACCCGGAATGCCTCCCCGATTGAATGGGTACCGGCGGCACAGGCAGTAACTGAACACAGGAGAGGACCTTTGGCGCCAAACTGAATAGCCACTTCTCCGGCAGCCATGTTACTGATAAAGGTAGGAATAAAAAATGGAGAAACCCTGTCTCTATTCCCCTCTAACAATAACTTGTGATTCCTTTCAAAGATTTCCACTCCCCCCAGGGCAGTGGATACCGATACCCCGGTCCTATCGGCATTCTCAGAATTAATACTTAACCCGGCATCCTCTACTGCCATCCTGCTTGCCGCACAGGAGAAATGGATAAAACGGCTTGCCCGACGGGCATTTTTTCTTTCCATGAAATCAAACGGGTTAAATTCTTTTACCTCGCCGGCAATTCTGGTTCGACAATTCGAAGCATCAAATTGAGTAATTGGGCCAATGCCTGATTTTCCTTCGCACAACGATTCCCAGTTTTTCTCGATGCCTATACCCAGGGGCGTTATCATTCCTAAACCGGTTACAACTACTCTTCTGGTTAACATTGTTAAATTCTTCTTCCTGCCTTAATCCTGTCAACAATGATTACATATTACAAGACCAACCAGGCAAATCTCCTCCTGAATCTTTTTCATGTATGAATATCTGGATTTTTATAACAACTCCGAATAACGACATAGTATAAAGGATTTTGCAGAATAATAAAAGCGAACTAATCAAATTTTTACGATTACAGATTTTCTCCGGAATCCCGGGGAGTGTAATATAATTATTTAACAGGTGTAAATTATTTATATAGGGCGTGAATCGACATCGAATATTTCCTTGACCATCCCCTTGTAAATATCCAACCGGGCATTTATAATTTTCTCTAGATTCTGAATATTCGATGATGCTATATACTTGTCA
>CAZIQW010000175.1:909-5405 GCA_964541585.1 uncultured Dehalococcoidales bacterium
TTATTATGAAAATAGCCATAAGTGGAAAAGGAGGGGTTGGCAAAACCCTGCTCACCGCACTTCTCACCCGAGAATTTGCGCGGAATGAATATGCCGTGTTAGCTATAGATGCCGACCCTGACACCAATCTTGCCTCCGCTCTCGGGTTCCCTGCTCCGGATGAAATTACTCCAATATCGGAAATGAAAGAGCTTATTGAGGAAAGGACCGGAACCAAGCCTGGTGAATCAGGCTCATTATTCAAACTCAATCCCAGGGTTGATGATATACCCGAAAAATATGCCCAGAAACTGGACGGCATCCGCTTAATGGTAATGGGCAAAGTGAAACGGGGAGGCAGCGGGTGTTACTGTGCAGAAAATACACTCCTTCAGGCCCTCATGGCCCACCTTCTGGTAGCCAGGAACGAGGTGGTTATATTAGACATGGCTGCCGGTATTGAACATCTTGGCAGGGCTACCGCTAAAGCTGTAGATAAGTTAATTGTGATAGTAGAACCCGGAAGGAAGAGCATTGAAACCGCGCTCAGGATTAACAAACTGGCTCAAGATATTGGGATAACTAATATTGCTATAGTAGGGAACAAAGTCCGCAACTCAAAAGACCATGATTTCATGATTTCAAGCTTGCCCGGATTTGAATTCCTGGGTTTCATTCCATATGATACTGCAATACTGGACGCTGAAGTATCCAGTATCTATCCGCTCAATGCAAGCCAGCAAGTAATACAAGCAGCAAAAGGCATTTTCGATAAATTATCCCCCCAGAAAATCAATTAATTAATTGCTAATAAATACCTGAATTGGAGGACAAAAGTGGCGTATGATGCAACCAAACTAAAGGAATGGCAAATCGCAGAACTGGCTGAAGAAAAAATGCCCACTCCCGACGAATGGAGGGAAAGGCTATCACTCGAAAAAGATGAGGTAATCCCTTACGGCAGGATATGCAAGCTGGACTTCTTAAAAGTAATGGAACGCCTTAAAGATAAGCCGGACGGCAAATATATTGAAGTCACTGCCATCACCCCGACGCCACTTGGCGAAGGCAAGAGTACCACCTCACTGGGCTTGATGGAGGGAATGGGCAAGAGGGGGAAGAATGTTGGCGGCTGTCTGCGTCAACCTTCGGGTGGCCCTACAATGAATATAAAAGGCAGCGCCGCCGGTGGCGGGAATGCCCTGCTGATACCCATGACTGAATTCTCTATGGGACTGACCGGCGATATTAATGATATTATGAATGCACACAACCTGGCCATGGTGGCGCTGACTTCCAGAATGCAGCATGAACGCAACTACACCGACGAACAGCTTGAGCGGCTCAGTCATATGCGGCGCCTGGATATCGATCCAACCAGGGTGGAAATGAACTGGGTTATGGATTTCTGCGCTCAATCCCTCCGGAATATGGTTATCGGTCTGGGCGGACGCATGGATGGTTATACAATGGAATCACATTTTGCCATTGCAGTCAGCTCTGAGCTAATGGCAATATTGTCCATCGTGCGTGACTTGCCTGACTTACGCGAAAGATTAGCCAATATTACAGTTGCTTACGACAAAAGAGGCAAACCGGTTACCGCCGGCGATCTTGAAGTCGATGGCGCCATGTCGGCTTTTATGCGTAATACCATCAATCCCACTCTTTGCTGCAGCGCCGAATATCAACCCTGCATGGTGCATGCCGGACCTTTCGCCAATATCGCTGTAGGACAATCTTCAATCATCGCCGACCGCATGGGATTAAAGATGTTTGATTATCATGTTACCGAAAGCGGCTTTGCTGCCGATATCGGTTTCGAAAAGTTCTGGAACGTCAAGTGCCGTTATAGCGGACTGAAACCGCATGTTTCTGTTCTCACCACCAGTATACGGGCTTTAAAGATGCACGGTGGCGGCCCCAGGGTAACTCCGGGCGTGCCTCTCCCTGAAGCGTATACCAGAGAAAACCTGGACCTGCTGGAAAAAGGTATGGATAATATGCTACACCATATCCGGACTATCAGGACCGCCGGTATAAACCCGGTAGTCTGTATTAACCGCTTCCATACTGATACCGATAATGAAGTAGCCCTGGTCAAGAAAGCTGCTGAAGCAGCCGGAGCCCGCGCTGCAGAATCCAATCACTGGGCTCAAGGTGGTGACGGGGCACTGGAATTAACCGATGCAGTCCTGGATGCTTGCAATGAGGAAAATGAATTCAAGTTCCTGTATCCCAATGAAATGAAGTTAAGAGAAAGGGTCGACAGAATTGCCAAAGTGGTTTATGGAGCTGACGGTGTCAGCTGGAGCCCTGAAGCCGAATCCAAAGCCAAAACTTTCGAATCTGACCCGAAGTATGACGATTATGCTACAATGATGGTAAAGACGCATCTTTCCCTGACTCATGACCCAACCTTGAAGGGTGTGCCTAAAGGTTGGACACTACCTATCCGGGATATCCTCATCTATTCGGGTGCTAAATTCCTCTGCCCTATGGCTGGAACAATTTCCCTGATGCCAGGGACTGCATCAGACCCGGCTTTCCGAAAAATTGATATTGACACCAGGACAGGGAAAGTGACCGGATTGCATGATGTGGATTAGAAAAACGGAGCATGAATGATCAGAGATACACTGGGAGACAAATGCAAGATTCGCTTTATCCCCGATAAAGTTGAGTTAAGCGTCGAGAGAGGCACTAATATTCTGGAAGCCGCCTTTAATGCCGGTGTGTATATTAGTGCCTCTTGCGGCGGAAAGGGTGTCTGCGGCACCTGCAAAGTCATAGTAGATAGAAAAGAATCGGTTGCCAGCGAACGTACTGAGAAACTCTCTACGGAAGAGTATGAACGGGGAATGAGGCTGGCATGCCAAACGAAGATTATTAATGATCTGACGGTTACCATTCCAGTCGAATCCAGGCTGGACAAGGCGGTACAGGCAAAAGAAAGCCAGCAATCCACAGGTGTCACTGCAACCGGATGGAAATACGATCCTCCTTTCCAAAAATACTATCTGGAGCTTCCTCCGGCTACTCTGGATGATAATGCCAGCGACCTGTTCCGCCTCATGCGGGGTTTAAAACAAGATTACGGTCTTGAGGATTTACCTGTTGACTTTGAAGTCATCAAGAAATTGTCCTCAATCTTGAGGGAAGCTGATTGGAGAGTCACAGTCACTACCCTGGTAGAATTGACCAGAAACGGCATGGACGACAGAAATTTCCCTCGAATTACCAATATCGAGGCCGGTGACACCCGAGACAAACATTATGCATTGGCCATGGATATCGGGACCACCACCATTTGCGCCCAATTACTGGACTTAAACCGCGGTAAAGTAATGGCCGAGGATATTATATTCAATAAACAGATTGGCTGCGGGGCCGACGTGATTACCCGCATCGCATATTGCCAGAAACCGGGCGGTCTGGACAATCTTCAAGAGGTAGTGGTCTCTTCCATCAATGAGATAATTGATAACCTGCTGGCTCATAGCCGGATTGACCAAAAAGACATCGGGCACATCACCGTAGCCGGCAATACTACCATGCAGCAAATATTATTAGGACTTAATCCGAAATATATCCGGCTGGCGCCTTATACTCCAACCGCTAATTTTATTCCCCCGGTAAAAGCAAGTTCTCTGGGTATTAATGTTGAAAGCCATGTCCGGGTTTATACTTTCCCTTCCATCTCCAGTTATGTCGGCGGAGATATTGTCTCCGGCATCATCGCCGCGGGAGTTCATCAGCAAAATAAACTTACTTTTTATATGGATGTCGGTACCAATGGAGAGATAGTTGTCGGTAATTCAGACTGGATGGTCACTGCTTCCTGTTCGGCTGGTCCGGCTTTTGAAGGCGGGGGCATTAAACACGGAATGGTAGCCATTGACGGCGCTGTACAGGATTTTTCAATAGACCGGGTTACTCTGGAACCTGTAATCAGTACTATTGGAAATACAAAACCAAGGGGTATTTGCGGTTCCGGATTAATAAATACTCTCGCCGAGCTACTGGAAGCCGGGGTTATCAGCCAGAACGGTAAATTCAATACACATTTGGATTCCTCTCGAATTCGTAAAGGTACTGATGGCTGTGAGTATGTTCTGGCCCGGGCGCCGGAAACGCAGATTGGAAAGGATATCGTAATAACCGAAGTAGATATCGATAATTTAATCCGGGCCAAAGCTGTCATGTATGCCGGTTGCCGTACTTTGACGAAATTGGTTAATATGGATTGTTCTGACTTTGAACAGGTGATTATAGCAGGCAACTTTGGCAGCAGCCTGAATATAGAAAGAGCTATTACCATCGGACTGCTGCCGGATATTCCCAGAGACAGGTTTGCTTTTATCGGTAACGGTTCGCTATCCGGGGCCCGGTTAGTTAACTTCTCTGCAGATATGCTGGATAATGCCAGGGAAGCAGCTAAAATGATGACCAATATCGAACTAAGCGAAAATAATCTCTTCACCGATAACTATATTGCAGCCTTATTCTTACCCCAC
>CAZIQW010000176.1:0-5386 GCA_964541585.1 uncultured Dehalococcoidales bacterium
CCACCCCCCTATCCTACACTCTTTCCCTACACGACGCTCTTCCGATCTCCGACAACGGCTCCGGTTTCAGTCTGAAAGATATACACTTCCACACCGGTCTCAAAGACAGCCTGGGCATTATGAGCATGCAGGAGCGGGCTAAACTGATAGGGGCTGACCTGAAAATTGAGTCCAATCCAGGAGAAGGGACTACGGTTACCGCGGAAGTTAAGCTGTAATATCGTGCCGGCATCGGGAAATACAACCGGGAAATCTACAACCGGTCCTTCAGATTCCTCCGCATAGCCACACGCTTCCAGCTTCCACCGCCTTTGCTATGCATTTGCCTCACACGGGGAATATAGCGGACAAGCGGGATGAGAAGGAGTACCAGTGAAAATACAACGTAGGCAATCGAGTTATAGACAAAGGCTGCCAGGAAGGGAAAACAAAGGAAAGCCAGGCTATAGCTTAAAGTGGGGAAGCGGGTTATCAACAAGCTGAGGCCGAAAACCGCTGCGTAGACGGGGACTCCCCAGGGCATGACATACACCAGGACTCCGATACAGGTCGCCCCTCCCTTCCCCCCCTTGAACTTGAGAAAAACCGGAAAGCTGTGGCCCAGTATAACCACCACGCCGGCAGCCAGTTGAAGGTAATCCGAACCGGTCAGCCACCATCCCACAGCAACTGCCAGAGCACCCTTGCCTATATCCAGCAGCAGCGCCAGCATCCCCCACCAGAAACCCACGACATAGAAGGTGTTCATGGCGCCCATATTACGACTTCCCACCTTACGGATATCTATCCCTTTTCGCAAGCGACCAATAAGATAGGCCGAAGGGAAAGAACCGATGAGATAGGCCAGAATCAGGGCGATAACGGCGAGTACAAATATCTGCACGTCATAATAATAGCAGGTAGGGGAAGGATTTAAAAGAGTGTTCTTTTTGGCTTACCGGGAAGCGTCTCCACAGGTCCCATTTTTGGCTTCTTCCCAGAGAGAATTTTGCTCGTCAAATGAGAGCCGGCCGAGTTCCAGGCCGCGTTCGCGGCAGAGCTTCTCCATATAGTTAAAGCGCCGGTAAAATTTCAGGTTCGACTGCCTCAGTGAGGCCTCCGGGTCCACTCCCATCCGCCGGGCGACATTAACCAGGGTAAAGAATATATCGCCGAACTCATCTTCCTTTTCTTTCTGGCTTTCGGATTTCTTCAGCTCCCGGACTTCCTCCTCCAGCTTGTCAATGACCCCTTCAATATTTTCCCAGTCGAAACCAATCTGAGCCACCCGCCGCTGAACCTCCTTACTGTAAGCCAGCGCCGGCATCCGCCGCGGCACGCTATCCAGTATTGAAGCCCCCTCCTGCCGCTCAGCTTTCTTTATTACCTCCCAGTTATGCGAAACCTCTTCCGGGTTTTGTACCTGAGTATCCCCGAAAACATGCGGATGGCGGCGAACAAGCTTGGTATTGATATTCGTCAAAACATCTGCCAGGGTAAACTCCCGGTTTTGAGCCGCTATTTGTGAATGCAGCATTATCTGTAACAAAAGGTCGCCCAGTTCCTGACAGAGTTTCTGATTGTCCTCCTCGTCCAGGGCCTCCAGGACTTCGTAGCTTTCCTGTAAAAGAAATTCTTTTAATGAGGTGTGGGTCTGCGCTTTGTCCCAGGGACAGCCACCCGGCCCGTGCAGCCGAAATATTATCTCCACCAGCCTGGTAAATTCCTGAATATCCTGCTCCGACAAATTATTCTCCTTTATTACCTGTTTTATTACCTGTAATCAGAGTCAACTTTCTTTCAACCTCTTTTATTATCTCATTAATATTAAAAGGTTTGGTAACATAAGCAGCCCCGGTCCGGAAAAAGAAATCACCGGTATCCGCTCCCATAATATCACCGGTAACAAATATTATTCTCTGCGCCAGTGATTTATCGGTTTCAGCCAGATGCCGGTACAGGTCTATGCCACTCATATCCGGAATCTTAATATCCAGCAGGATGCAGGCATACTCTCCACTTCTAATCAACTTCAGGGCTTCTTCAGCTTTGCCGGTAGAATCAACCTCGTACCCCTCGTCAGTTAGCACCCGTTTGAGTATCTGCACGATTACCGGCTCGTCATCCACCACCAGTATCCTGGCTTTCAGGTCTCCTTTAGATTTATCCGCGCTGGCTTCAAACCGTTTCGGCTCTTCCTCTTTTTCTCCTGCAACTATGGGAAGCTCTACAATAAAGGTGGCCCCCTGCCCCTCTTCGCTGACAGCATAAATACTACCATTGTGGTCAGTAACAATCCCATGGCAAACACTAAGACCGAATCCAGCCCCTTCGCCCATCTTCTTGGTGGTAAAGAAGGGCGTAAAGAGTTTTTCCATATTGGCTTTAGATATTCCGGGACCATTATCTATGAACAATATGCTAATGTTATTTCCAGCCTGTTCTGTTTTAATCCGCAGTATACCGCCTTCATGATTTGTCTTCATTTCATACTCAGCATTGATAACAAGATTGAGAAACATTTGCTGTAATTGACCGGGATCAGCCAAGGTCAACGGGAGTGCCGGGGAAAGTTCGGTGATTACCTGAATTCCATCTGTCTGCAACCGGTAAGCCCGAAGTTGAGCTGTAGATTCAATAAGTTCATTTATATTGCACACGGTACGCACCGGCCGGGTCTGGCGGGCAAAAGTCAGCATTCTCATGGTGACATCGGCAGTCCGCCTGGCGCAACTATGGATAATCCGAATGTCTTCCAGGATGTCCTCAGGCAGGTCCTGATGCATTAAAGTCTCAGAGAACCCCAGAATTGGAGTGAGTGGATTATTTATCTCATGAGCAATACCGGCCGCCATTTCACCAACAGTTGCAAGCCTGTTAGAAATTTGAACTTTCCGTTCGAATTCCAACCTGGCAACCTCCGCCTGTTTACGCTGGGTAATATCATGCAGCATGAGGATTTGGGCGGTGTTTTCCTGCTGTTCATCCGTAATGTGGGCAGTCGATACCTGATAATACCTGGTAACGCCGTTATCATCAAACAACAATTCCGTATTCGACATGTTCTCAGCAGAGATGGGATACTGCAAGAGACCTGGCTGATTGCCCCAGAGCTGCGTAATTGAAGTACCGATTACCGGCTCAACCCAATGAAAAATATCCACGGCATGCTGATTGCAATCAATCAACCGGCCATTCCTATCGATTACCACTACCGCATCCGACATATTTTCAAAAACATGGTCCCGGGCAATAGGCACCAGGTCAAGCGTCCGGTATTTAAAAATGCTCACAACCATGATTATACCGGCAATAGCGAAGGCAAAGGGAGAGGGATCAACATTGGCGAACGGGAAAAGGCGAGCGATATAAGAAATGTTGGAGGCCATCACGATAAGACAGGCAATCAATAGCGTCATAGTCTGGCCGCGATAAATAGTTTGCTTATATACCAGCCGGTACAGCAGTAATCCCAGGCTGAGCACAATGAGAGAATACGAATAGGCTATGTGCAGCCAGAACCAAGGCCCGCGGGCCAGAGACTGCAGCGGATACAGACCGGATGTATCGATACCAACACTGCTATAATACAGATGGTGATAGCTGTTGGTACAGACCAGCAAAAAGGTAATCAGAGGGAATATCGAAAGCAAGGCCGCGTTGCGAAGCGTGACCTGATTTTCCCGTCCGGTATACCTCATTATCACCAGCAGCCACAATACCGGGACCATAGGAATAGCCAGGTACTGGATTTTCAGCCAGAAAGAGATACCGGCAAGCGTGGTGCTGGACACGATCAATGTTTCGGTTACCGCCCAGAGAAATACGGCGAAATTCAGGAATAAAAACAGTCTGACCTGCCGTCCGAGCCCCTGAATCCAGGTTAATATTCCCAGGATACCGGTAATCAGCACCGGCACCATGTACGCGATAGATAATTGATTCAGTTCCATATCCGGTATCATTCTTTACTGATTAATTGATAGAAGTCTCTTCGGACCCGTACCGGGTAATCAAAATAGCAGACGGGTTCAGGAATACTTTATTAATATGTTCAGTAAAATTGTAGAGTATAAGCCTGATCTTCGCAACACGGCCTTTAGTGACAACCTGATTAGATGCAAAACATGTTGGAGGATTATTTGCATATTGCCTCTATATCGCTTTCTCCCGCAGGAACAACTCTGTATTGCAGTTTTTTCCGGTGATAGACCCTTATTCATCCCTCCACATTCCTGTCTGCCGGGAGAAGATATTTACATTTATTCCCCATTCCCCAAAATGCAAATTGTAGACTGTAAACCTTTATCCGCTTTAGGTAATTTCGCTTAGTGCCGGTTAAGTACGTTTTTTCTCCATGGAATAAACCGAAGGTATCATTTTGCCTGACCTCATACTCTGAACCTTATCAAACATCCTTTTTCCTTATGTTTGGTTACCATCCGTAAAAGCTGCATTTCGCTACTGCAATCTGTTGATGCCATATTAGCAAGATTTCTTGTGTTTACCTCATAAAGATTATTGAGTCGCCTCTATGCCATAGCGGATGGAATTCTGTGTATTAAATATTAGAAAGAGAATAGGAAAATATTTTCCCAGTGTATGAGTACGTTTTAAGGAGGTAAACATGAAACCAGTCAGGTTGCGCAAATTTCTATTCATTTTATTGGCGGTAATTGTCTCAGCATCTTTGATACTGACCCCCACTCTGGCAGCAGCCGGGTCTCCAGAATCATCCGCTTCACCGCAAGAAGGACCTCCAGTTCTCCAGATAGGATTTGGCGAGGTAACCACTTTGGCCAACGATGAGAGCGCCTTTAACATGCGGACAGGAGAAGCCCAGGCTGTGGCTACAGTTGACGTAGACCGGAGTACCCGGTATAACATCGTCCCGGTATCCCCGCCAGTCGTATCCTCTATGCTGGATTTAATGGAGGGAGCGGGAGACCGGCAAGCCATATATGAGGAAGCTATGATGTCTGTTCTGGGTGAGGGGTTGGCCCGTTCCGGCCAGCCTGCCAAATTCAGCGATATTCGCGTAGGTGATATTGTAATTGTTGTTGGAGGACCAGAGGGTTTTGCCCTTCAGGTCTTTATCATTCAACTCCCCAGAGATATCATTGTAATCCGGGGTACCATAGGCGAGCTTTCCGAAGATGAAATGTCTTTGACCTTAAATACTTCGGCAGGAGCCAGGGTTCCTTTAACCTGGGAAAACGGCAGCCGCTTTATCCTGAAAGGTATTACCTGTGTAGATACCGGGCAGAGGGCTGTGATTTTATATGCCAGCGATACCCGGGTTATCCAGATTGCTTTTGTGAGAGAGGCGCCGCCAAGACCCACTCCCACACCTACACCAACACCGACACCAACGCCTACGCCTACACCTACTCCGACACCAACGCCT
>CAZIQW010000177.1:0-5374 GCA_964541585.1 uncultured Dehalococcoidales bacterium
CAATAATTATGATTTGGATAATATTCCCTCACGACGAGTTTTGACAGGCGGCGACGTGAATTATATCGAACAGGGATATATCACTTTGAGATACGGGGAGTTACAGAAACGCGGAGTGCTCATGTTTTCAACCATCGGCAGTATTCTCAGTGCCTATCGATATCAGATTGATCCTGCCAGCCCGGAAACCAATATTTTAACCAATCTCGGCATGGAAGACAGTATCTACTCTAACGGCAAGGTAAAGGTCTTTATTAAATAACCTTAAATCCTGCTATGAGATTTCCCAATAACGGGGATTAATGCATCCACGGCATGAAGCTAACAAAAGTTCTTTTAACCAGTTGTCTATCCTGAGAAGAAAACGCTTTCAGTAACAGAAGAACCATTACCAGCACAACCACAGCTACCATTATCGATAGAGCAATTCCCACAATGCCGTCTATGGTTATAAAGTTCAAACAAACGGCCATAACCAGAGTTGCAGTAATAACTTTGCCCAGATACTTCAAATCGATGCCGTAATGAAGCACTTTGTGTGCCCAGATGGTAACAATTGCCGCTAATACAAAGTAGGCGCAAATATTAGAGATACCGGCTCCGATAATACCTACTCGAGGAATCAAAAAGAAATTCAACCCGGCACTGGTCATCGTTGCGCCCAGTATCATCAAAGGAAGCCATTTTGTTTGCTTGACCAGGTACATGACATAAAGATTAATCTGATATATTCCCTGGAATATCGTGCCAATGGCAACCAGCAATACCAGCCCCTTGCCAGCAAGAAATTCAGAGGTAGTCAGAATATTCAACAACGGTTGAGATAACATCGCCACTCCTGCTGCAGCCGGAATACCCAGGGTTAGAAAAAAACGGATTGAATATTCCAGGTAATTTTTGACTTCCATGGTTCTGTTTTGCTCCCAGGCCCTGGATACGGTCGGCAGTAATACATAACCAATGGGAGCAAAGAACAGGGTAATTACACTGGCTAATAAATAGGATGAAGAGTAGATACCGGTTTGCGAGAGATTCAGGAAATGGGTGATAAAATACCGGTCGCTGGCACTTATGATCCATAATAAAATTCCGCTGGGAATCTGAGGAGCACTAAAGGCCAGAAAACCGGTTAATCCATCAAAATTCGGCAATAGAAATCCGGTATCTTTGATAACCAGTGAATAAACGCCTAATGTAAATACCGCTTCTGCCGCGACTATACAGATGATAACCCACTCCAGACCCAATCCCAGGGGCGGAAGCAGGACTATTAATAATATTTTGGTTGAAATAAGGATAATCTGGATAACGGATAATTGTTTTATCCTGCCTCGCGCACGTAGATATGAAATTGAAAATAAATATAATGACTCTATAAATGTCCAGAGAAAGGTTAAGCGGACGAATGTGATATAAGCAGGGTCAGCAAAGAGAAAATTGGAGAGAAGTGGAGCCAGCAAATTAGCCGCCAGAAACATAATACAGGCAAATGAAAAAACAGCTAGAAGCATTGAACCCATCCAACGGCGTCTTTTCTCTTTATCATCTTCTCCGGCAAGAAATCTGACTATGGCCGTACTGAATTGAAGAGTTACAAGAGGAGTAAGCAGAGTAACCGTAACAAAGACCTGCGACCATACGCCGTATGTAGCAGAGCTGTATGTCTTGGTCAAGACAGGTAAGGTGATAATACCCAGCAGAGAAGTAAATACTAAAGATACCCCTACCCAGATAACATCACGGGCAAATGTTACAGGATTGTTCGCAGATTTATCAGTCATCTCAATTTTCGGCTTATTATCAATCATGAGGAAGTGTATGCCATCATTATTTTTTTTCCGCGGAAGCCCCGGCTGAAGGATCGTCGATTCTTCTTAGCTCTTCTATTAATTATACTTTAATTACGCAGTGGGAAATTAGATATGAATTCATAGCAGAGAAATCAGAGCCTGAATCCGGAGGAAATGTATATTCACTATACGCCTTATTGCTTAATATTTTTTGCTTCCCATGCATTACCGGCAGCACTATCATCTTATCCTGCCTTTATCAACATATTATTTCCCAGCCAGAAATCGATATATTTAGAATCAATGCAGCTTCTTGCTATGATACAGCACATTTATTTATCTGCAGCTATTATTCTCAATCAGAGCCTATTTTTCTATCTTGATATATTCAGCTTACGGGCAAAACCAATATCCAAATATTGTGCCGGAGGTAATGGGCCAATATTGATATCAGGTAAATAAACCTTCACCTTTTCTATGCGTCAGCAATATTTTTGATGATAATAATAAGAGATGGATTGATACGAATATAATCAACACAATTTGATTTTTGAACATTTTGGTTATATCCCGGATTATTAACAATATATTGCTCGGCAGCCAAACTAAATCAACGTGGAAAATGACATAGCCCCGTGATTAATCCGGGATATTGGGGCCTTAAAATCCTGCAGCTCCGGTATATACCAGCTGGTAGGACAGCGTTATTGAGATTGGAGTATAAATAATGGGAAGAATCTTGTGTGCGGGATAGTAGGCTACAGCGGCAATCAGCCGGCACAGGCGGTATTGTTACACAGCCTGAGCCGGCTGGAATATCGGGGTTATGACTCGTGCGGTATTGCCTTAACCGGTTCGAGCATCAGCGTTTTTAAGGATGCTGTCAGAGTCAGCCAGCTGGCCCTTTCCTTAACCGGTTTAGCCTCCACCCTGGGTATCGGCCATACCCGCTGGGCCACCCATGGCATACCCTGCCGGGCCAATGCTCATCCTCACCTTGATTGCACCGGTAAAATTGCGGTGGTCCATAATGGGGTTATCACCAACTACCAGAAACTGAAAAACCGGCTGATTGCCGAAGGACATCGCTTTGTCTCGGAGACAGATACCGAAGTCATCCCCCACCTGATTGAAAAGTATTATCAGACCCTTCTCTTAGGAGGCAGACCAGGTGTCAGCCTCCGGGATGCCATGGCTGCAGCTTTAAGTGAGATTGAGGGTTCTTATGCCCTTATCGTGATGGCTGAAGGCGAGCCCGGACTGGTCTTTGCCCGTAAAGACAGCCCCCTCATCATCGGCCTGGGGGATGGAGAAGCCTTCATCGCTTCGGACGTACCGGCTATACTGGACTATACCAGCCGGGTAATCTATCTGGAGGATGGAGATATCGGCATCGCTACGGCAGCAGGTGTCCACATCAACCACTATGGACAGGAAATCAAGCGGCCGGAACAGAAAATCCTCTGGAACGTAGAACAGGCCCACAAAGGGGGCTATGAACACTACATGCTTAAGGAAATCCATGAACAGCCCCGCGTTATCCGCGAGACCTTATCCAATTATCTGTATCCGGTTGAATTACCGTTTAATTTTCACAACATAAATGGGAATCACAGGAGCCTGCTTCTACTGGCTTGCGGAACATCCTATCATTCTACATTGGTAGGCAGATACGTCATTGAAAGATTGACGGATATTTCCGTTAACGTAGAAATAGCCTCCGAATATAATTATTACCAGGCCCCACAATTTGTGCCGGCGGCAGTAGGCATCACCCAGTCCGGTGAAACAGCGGATACCCTGAAGGCTATGCGGCGGCTGAAAGACGCCGGCTCAAAAGTTATAGTAATTACAAATACAGCCGGCAGCACTGCCAGCAGGATAGCCGACCAGACAATCTATATCAAAGCCGGACCTGAAATCAGTGTTGCCGCTACGAAAAGTTTCACTGCCCAGATGGTATCCTTATACTGGTTAGCATTATTATATTCAAAAATGGATGTCAGCAGACAAAATGAATTTATCATGGAATTAAGACGGTTACCGGATAAAATACAGCGAATATTAGCCACGGAAAACATTATCGCTGCCAACGCTGCCAGACTGGCGTGTTATGAATATATAATCTATACCGGCAGAGGTATCAATTATGCTATTGCTCTGGAAGGAGCACTGAAACTCAAAGAAGTTTCATATATCCATAGTGAAGCTTACGCAGCAGGTGAAATCAAACACGGACCCTTTGCGTTATTAAACCGGGAAACACCGGTAATAGCTATTGTCGGCCATGACGGTAGCTATGATGCCATGGTGACCAATATCAAGGAAATTAAAACCCGAGGCTCACCGATCTTCGCGATTGCTGAGGAAGGTGATGATGTTATTTCGGAACTGGCAGATCACGTCATACCGGTCCCCAAAATCCCGGAAATATTTTCTCCATTTTTAAATGCAGTGGTAGTTCAATTGCTCGCATACTATACCGCAAAGAAACGTAATTGTCCCATTGATTTTCCAAGAAACCTGGCAAAAAGCGTAACTGTGGAATAACCCTCCATTAAGTACGTAATATTGCATGTTTATATACAGCTTATATACCTATAACACGGTATAATTCATGTACTAATTATACATGAATCACACTCAATTAAAGGCTACAGCTATCATATTCCCTCATTAACTATGCTAATGCTAAGCAAACCCGCCTATGTTGAGCGTCTTTGCCTCATATTCGCTTTGACCTATACTGACTGACTATGGTATAAATTCACCTAATTTCAGGTTAGCTAACGGTATGTATTGATACTTTATACTATCCTGAAGTGAATTTTACCATTAGTAAAGGAGGCATTCAAACCTATGAGAAAAACACTGGCAGGGTTAATTTTGGTGCTCACACTGGTTGTATCACTGTTGGGAACCCAGTTAGGAACCCAAACTGTCCAGGCAGCAGGCTGGCTGGACGGCTGGGCCAACCGGGTTAAGATTACCATCGACCACACCAAAATCAACTCTTCTTTATCCAATTTTCCCATCTTAGTAAATCTCAGCTCTTCTTCCGGAATCAACAGGGCTAACCTGGGTTCCGTGTTTAACGAAATCGGAACCGATGCCGGCCGGAAAAAGATTGCAGTCACCACCTCGGACGGGACCACACAGTGCTTTGTGGAAATCGAAAAATGGGATACCGCCGGCAGGAACGCCGTACTCTGGGTAAAAGTCCCTTCCGTATCCAGTAATACCGGGACCGAACTGTACCTGTATTACGACCGGACCTGCCCCGATAACAACTCCTGGGTGGGAGACCCGCAGTCCACCCCGGGTAAAAATGTCTGGGACTCTAATTTCAAGACAGTCCTGCACCTCGGGGAGAATCCCGGCACGGCTTCCGGCGGTTATCAGGATTCTACCGCCAACAACCATCATGCCACCGCCGGCAGCTCAAGCGCAGTCCCCACCAGGACCGGCGGAATAGCCGGTGATAGTCAGTCCTTCAACGGCTCTCACTACATCCAGATTCCCGACCATAATGATTTCTCAGTCTCCTCCACCGGACAACTGACTGTCAGCTTCTGGCTCAGTCC
>CAZIQW010000178.1:0-5312 GCA_964541585.1 uncultured Dehalococcoidales bacterium
CCGGGCAGGCTCTGTTTTTAGACACGAAGAATAAAGGAGGCATAGCAAAGTGCCATTAGAAGACTATAGACCTGATATGGAGCGGTGCAGTCACTGCTCATACTGCAAGTGGATTCCTCATGACAAGATAAAAAGCTGGAGATTTTCCAAAGGATGTCCCAGTATAGCCTACAACAATTTTAATGCTTACTCAGCCCGGGGCCGTTTTGCGGTCGCTCGATCGCTGCTGGACGGCAGGAGCACATATACTGACAGGGTCATGGACATTGTTTACAAATGTGTTACCTGCGGCAGCTGCGACGTTGCTGATAAGGTCTGCCGCTATAACCTGGAACCACTGGAAATGATTCACGAGTTACGTTTCAGGCTGGTTGAGGATGGACAGCTCCTGCCTCAACATATGGTCTATATCGATCATCTCCGCAAAGAAGATAATATGCTGCTGGAACCTCGTGACCTGAGAGGCAAATGGGCTGAGGACCTGGATATAAAACGGATTACCGCGGAACCGGCTGAGGTCCTTTTCCATGCTGGCTGCCGCTTTAGCTATGATGAGAGTCTCTGGCCGAAAGCTCGGGCTGCCGTTACCTTGCTGAGAGATGCCGGAGTTGATGTGGGCATCCTGGGAGCAGATGAATCCTGCTGTACGGGCAGAGTCTATGATATGGGATTTCAAGGTGAATTCACCAAGTTCGCCGAAAATAATCTGGAAATCTGGAAGGCTAACGGCGTGAAGACGATTGTCACTTCCTGCGCCGATTGCTACCATGCTTTTAAACGCCTTTATCCGGCCCTGGGGTCATCGGTCAGGGTTATACACACTGCGGAATATCTGGAAGAGCTGCTCCGGGAAGGCAGGATTAAGCTCACCAGGAAAATCCCCTTAAAAATTACTTATCACGATCCCTGCCATCTGGGCCGGCAGGGAGAACCTTATATTCCCTGGCAGGGTAAAGAGAAGAAAATAAGAAACCAGATTGTAGTCTATGAACCCCGTAAGCCGCGTTACAACGGTGCGTGGGGAGTCTATGACCCGCCCCGGAATGTGTTGAAAAGCATTCCGGGAGTAGAGCTGGTAGAAATGGAAAGAATCCGGGAATATGCCTGGTGCTGCGGTGCCGGCGGCGGGGTGAAAGAGGCGTATCCCGAATTTTCCGAGTGGACGGCCGCAGAGAGGATCGAAGAGGCCAAAGCCACCGGTGCCGAAGCTATTGTGAGCGCTTGCGGCTGGTGCGAGAGTAACTTCGTTGACAGCATCGCCCAAAGAGGCCAGGGAATGAAGGTTTTCGATATTGCCGAACTCGTACAACAGGCAGTTTAGAAGGAATCATTCGAAGCGCGAATATCTAAATTCGAAACAATATCCGGGATTTACCTGTTTTGATTCGGAATTTGTTTCGGCTCCAGGGTTCAGGATTTAGAGCTTTATCAGGCAGCCTCTTAAAAGAGAAGCCCTGATAAAAGAACGGAGGGATTACATGGCACTATCAAAAGAAGTATATAAGGCCCTTGAAGAAATTGTCGGTCCGGATAATATCTCGGACGACCCGGCACTATGCGATACATATATTTACCCGCTGACCCAGACGGCTATCCACCTGGGTCCATTTTACGGCGTCTTCACCCCCAGACCGGCGGCAGTCCTGCTCCCCGGGAACACCGGTGAGGTACAGGGAATAGTCAGGGTATGCAACAAATTCAAGATAAAATTTAAGGCCTCCAGCACCTTCTGGTCGTCCAGGGGCAATATCTCCGATAAAGATGCCATCGCTCTGGATATGAGACGGATGGACCGAATCCTGGAGATTGACGTAAAAAACCAGTTTGCGGTCATTGAACCTTATGTCATCGGCACTACCCTCCAGGCTGAAGCCATGAAAGTGGGACTTAATACCCATCTCATCGGGGCCGGCTCCAGCTGCTCACCGCTGGCTGCGGCCACTTCAGGCAGCGGTTTCGGGCCGGATACCATCTTTATGGGCTCCGCCCACGAGAACCTGCTGGCAGCTGAATGGGTCATGCCTGATGGGGAGATATTGAGAACAGGCGCGTTGGGTTCCGGTATTGGCTGGTTCAGCGGCGACGGACCGGGCTTCGGAGGCAGGGGCATCCTCCGGGGACAAAACGGCGCTATGGGAGCCATGGGAGTATTCACCAGGTGCGCCATCAAGCTCTACCCGTGGCCGGGACCAGCTGACTTTCCTACCGAGGGTATTGTTCCAGCCTACAAAGCGGTGCTGCCGGACAACTTCAGGGCTCATACGCTGGCATGGCCTTCATGGGAAGCCTTTGCCGATGGATGCTACAAGATATGGGACGGCGAAATCGGCTATATCGCTCACAGGCAGTTCAGCATGTTCGGCCGTGAACTTAAGGGGGCAATGATTAGAATACTGGCGGACCCCGCCAGGACACTTTCTGACCTGGAAGAAATGCTGCAAGACCCCCGGATACAAAAAGAGACAGAGGAAATGAAGCGCGAGTTCCAGATTGTGCTCGTAGGCATGACACCCGCACATATCGAATACCAGGAAAAGGTATTGGACAAAATTCTGGCTGACACGGGCGGGTGGAAAGCATCGCTGACCGAAGACCCGGAGATTAACAAATGGGTGCTTCTTTACCTTCTCAGACTGGGTCACAAGAATCTTAATGTCGCTTATAGCGGCGGCTATGATGGTTGTTACGGACTGGTAGGAATACCGGATTATTCGTGTCCTAAGGTGGAAGAGGCAGCGGAATACAAACTTAAATGGGAACGTGATAAAGATACGATTGCGGCCGCCGGCGGCGACTGCATGATGGGTGGTATGGCCAACATCGGCGGCGGTGGTATTACCGGCTGGGAGAATTTCACCAATTTCGACCCGTATAGCAAGGAATCATCGGAAGGAACCTTTGAGTTCTTCGAGGCCACATACAAGCACGGTTTGGAAAAGGGCTGGTCTCCCGGCATGGAAAGGGAAAACGCTGCGATGAGGGGGCCGGATGGCTTTGGCCTCTCGAAAGAAGAGCAGGAACGCAAGGTTTCGGGCGTGAACCATGCGGTCAAATTCAACTATCAATGGAAGATAAGGGAAGCGCTTAACCCCAATCATCTCGGAGACTCATATTACGTGACGCTGGAACCGGAGGAATAAACCGGCACGTAGAATGAGGGTTCTGGGACCGGTAAAAATGGTATTCAGGAGAAAGACTGGAAACTAATCTCGCAGTTTACGGTACATTCCCTCTAAGTCCTTCAGCCAGAGGTCCGGTTCAGCATCTGAGGGCATCCTCCAGTCGCCCCTCGGCGAAAGGCTGACCGTACCCACCTTCGGGCCTTCCGGCATGCAGGTCCGCTTGAATTGATTGGCAAAAAACCGGTTGATAAAGCTCTTAAGCCATTTATACAGGTCGTCCAGTTCATACTCGGAATCGAAGAGCCCCTGCTTGCGTACTTCATTTGCCAGGAAAAGGATTTTGCCCGGCTGCATACCAAAACGAATGAAGCGGTACAGATAAAAGTCCGCCAGTTCCACCGGCCCGATAACATCTTCGCTCTTCTGAGAAATTTTACCGTTCGTCGGCCGCCGCAGTTCCGGGGATATGGGCGTCTCCAGGATATCATACAAAATATCCTGCGCCGGCATATCACAAAATTCCTCATCCGCCACCCAGCGTATCAGAAAACGTACCAGGGTCTTGGGTACCGAGACATTGATATGATAATGGGAAACCTGGTCTCCGGCAAAGGTGCTCCATCCCAGGGCTACTTCCGTAAGGTCTCCGGTCCCCAGCATTATAGCATCCAGCTGATTAGCGCTGTTAAAAAGGAATGAGGTGCGGTAGCGCGCCTGGACGTTTTCAAAAACGATATCCTCCTCCCCGTTATGTCTCAGGTCTCTTAACTGGGAATTGCAGGTCCGGGTAATATTTACTTCTGCAAAGCTGACATCCAGCGCCTGGCACAGCCGGGTTGCATTGTTTTTGGTCCTTCGGGTGGTACCGAAACCGGGCAGGGTATAGGCATGAACATGGCTGTGCGGCAGGTTGAGGAATTCCATGGTCTTCACCGCTACCAGCAAGGCCAGAGTAGAATCCAGACCGCCTGAAATCCCCAGAACGATATTTTCCTTTTTAGCGCCGGTCAGTTTCTTCGAAAGCGCACCTACCTGCATGGAAAATATCTCCCGGCACCGGGCAGCCCTTTGAGACGGGTCGGCAGGAACAAACGGGTGAGGGTCCAGTGTACGCCACAGTGTCCCGGCCGGGACATCTTCCACTTCGGTTTCAATTATCCGATAAGGCTTATAATGACGGGTGGCATCATGGAAGCTGGTCGCTTGCTGCCGGTCGAAATTCAACCGCTGCACGTCTGTGTCGGCAATCACCAGCTGCGCTTCACGGCATAATCGCGGAGACTCCCGCAGGACAAGCCCGTTTTCTGCCATTATCACATGTCCGCCGAAAACTATATCGTTAGAAGACTCTCCGATACTGCTGGATAAATAGCAGTAGGCTGCCAGGCAGCGCCCGGACTCGGAAGACACCATGGTTCTTCGCCAGTCCGCCTTTCCCAGCACCTCATTACTGGCGGACAGGTTGAATAATAGCGTGGCGCCCGCAACCGACTGGAATTCATGGGGCGCGAAAGGCACCCAGAGGTCTTCACATATCTCGACTCCAATGATACCGGAGACACTTTTAATCTAGAAGAGAATATCATAGCCGAAGGGCACCTGCTGCCCGGCCAGTTCAATGCTGCTGGTGTGAGCATCCCACCCGCTTTCAAACCACCGCTCGTCATAGAACTCTTTATAATTGGGTAACAGGGTCTTGGGTATTACGCCCAGTATGCTCCCGCCATTCAGAACAACAGCGCAGTTGAAAACCTTCTGCTCTACACGCAGAGGCATCCCGACTATCACCAGCATGGACTTATCCCGGCTTTCGACCAGGATTTCACCCAGCCCCTTTTCAGCTCCGGCAAGAAGCGCCGGATGCTGTACCAGGTCCTGGATAGTATAGCCGGTGAGGGCCATTTCAGGGAAAGCTAATACCTGTACCCCTTCTCCTCGGGCTTTCCTTATCAGCTCAATAATGGCTTTAACATTAAAATCGATATCCGCCACACGCAGTTTGGGAACCGCGGCTCCAATTCTCAAATACCCCAGGTCCTGATTTAATTTAACTTCCTGGACCAACGGTTGCCTCCTATCGTCCGGTAAGAAATACTACAAATACATCAATATTTGACAAAATTCAAAATTCAAAGGTCAAAATTCAAAGGTGTGGGGGATGGATTCAGGAATCAGGAATTCCCTCTCCCC
>CAZIQW010000179.1:0-5308 GCA_964541585.1 uncultured Dehalococcoidales bacterium
TAGCCGCCGGAATCATAGCCGATATGGCTATCGGAATAGAAATGATGAGGGCCGGGATTTATAATGCAAGCTATATGTTTGACCACCCGGAAATTTACGGTCCGCCCTGGGAGCAGGAATTTCTGACCAGGGCTGCTGCCGTAAGAGTGTTTGCCGGTGATGTCGCCGTGGAGTTAATCAACAAGGGTGCGGAGCTGTTGGGTTCAATGGCAATTTCCGAGGATTATCCCTATGAGAAGTGCCTGAGGGATGTGAAAATTGCCCAGCTCTGGCTGGGTGGGCAGCAAATATGTCGCTATAAGGTTGCAATGGGATACTATGATTTAAAGAATTGGGTTTAGCTATACCCTGGAAGGGGACTCAGGAACTTGGTTAAGAGTGGAAATATTACAGCCATTATCGGTAATGGCTGCGCCGGTGCGGAATGCATCAAAGCCCTCCGGCAAAGCGGTTATACTGGAACCATCCACTTGTTTACCGACAGCAAATGGCCGGTTTACAATCCAATGCTGACCACATATTATGCGGCCGGTAAAATCAGTATTGAGCAGATGTTTCCCTATGGTAAGGGGGACGAGTTTCCCCGGGAATACCAGGTAGACGTTCATCCAGCTTCGCCCGTGATAGCCCTTGATGCGGAAAAACGATTGGTGGTCAATCAGGCCGGGCTTGAGATTTCCTGTGATAAATGTCTGATTGCATCGGGAGCCTCTCCTGTACTGCCTCAGATTGAGGGGGTAAACTCCGACCGGGTACATGTCGTAAGGACTGTGGAGGATGCCGTCAGGTTAAAAGGTGCCCTCGAAAAAAACCCCCGGAAAGCGCTGGTGATAGGCGCCTCTATGGTAGGGATAAAGATTGCGGAACTGTTTTACAGAGCTGGCATAGAGGTCTGTCTGGTAGATTTAGCTGATCACATATTCCCCCTGATGGCTCATGCGGAATGCTCGCGTGTGATTGAAGACCGCTTGACCCGGATGAGTATTAAATTGAGGCTTGGTGTTTGTGTGGAAAAGCTGGCAGATATTCCGGGCGGTATCCGGGCATATTTTAACCCTGGCCGGGACACTGAAGAAGCTGAGCTTATCGTAATATGTATCGGTATGCGAGCGAACACAGCTTTTATTGACGGTGGTCAGGTTGAGATTAAACAGGGTGTACTGGTGGACGAGCACCTGGAAACGAATGTACCGGGCCTCTTTGCCGCCGGAGACGCAGCCCAGGGCAAGAATCTGCTTACGGGCTCACAGCAAATCATAGGCTTATGGGCCAACGCCCGTTATCAGGGAAGGACCGCCGGCAGGAACATGGCCGGTATGACTGAGGTGTTTCCGGGGAATATACCTCACAATATAACTCATTTTCTGGGGATGGATTTTATCGGGATTGGAGATGTCTGCGAATATGATAGAATGGACTTAAAGTATAAGGGCAAGCAGTTCCGGCAGCTTTTCTGGAAAAATGGTCGGCTTAGCGGAGTCAATTTGTTGGATGTCTGTGCCGAGGCCGGCGTTTTAAAAAATGCGCTGGCCAGAGGGATATGGGAAAGCGGCTCTGGTTCTCATCATCCGTTGCCCGTAATTCAAGATATTATGATCAGGAAAATTTTGGCAGAGGTGGAAAAGGCATGAAGGATATTCAAAGACTGTTAAAGGGGAAAATCCCTTGCCCGGAGACGGGGATAGAGGTCCGCAAGTCTATCTGTGCTATCTGTGATCCGGGCCCGTTATGCGGTCTGGACCTCTACGTAAAAGACGAAAAAATCATCAAAGTTGAAGGCAGCGAGAAACATCCGTCCAATGCGGGCACGCTGTGTCCTAAGGGAGCTGCTTTACGCCAGTATGTTTATCATGAAGACCGCCTGAAGACACCTTTAAAAAGAGTCGGGCCGAGGGGTTCGGGAAAGTTCGAATCAATTACCTGGGACGAAGCACTGGAAACCATTGCCGCCAGGTTTAACGCCATTAAAAAGGAAAACGGCCCGGAATCGGTGGCCTTCTTTTCGGGTTATACCAAATTCCTTCGGCCTTATCTTAAACGTCTGGCGCATTCTTTCGGTTCACCCAATTACCTGACTGAGTCCAGCACCTGCCATCAGGCTAATTCAATGGCTCAGATACTGGTTTACGGCCTACCCGGCAATCCGGATATAATGAACACCGGGTGTCTGCTTGTCTGGAGTGCCAACCCCTTTCATTCCGGCCCCCCCAACGCCAGGGCTATACTTAAAGCCAAAGAGCGGGGGATGAAGCTGATAGTCGTAGACCCCCGGCAAACCCCCACCACTGCCCGGGCGGATATTCACCTGCGGTTGAGGCCGGGAACGGATGGGGCGCTGGCGCTGTCAATGGCCAATGTCATTATTAACGAAAAGCTCTATGATGCAGATTTTGTAGCTAACTATACATATGGCTTTGCTGAATTCCGGGAATACGTACAGTTGTTCCCGCCTGAGAAAGGTGAGGAATTAACCGGCGTTCCTGACGGTGTAATCAGGGATGCAGCACGCATGTTTGCCTCTATCAAACCCTCGGCCGTCATGCCCAGCGCCTCGCCGGTGGTACATCATACCAATGGCGTCCAAAATTATCGGGCAGTATTCTCACTGGTCGGGCTGACTGGCAACTATGATATTAAAGGTGGAAATTTCGTGAATCCGCCCAGCTTTATCCATATGCCGGGCAGAATACCCACCCGGGAGCATGAATTTGTTCAGAGCAGGGCCTGGGAAGATATGCCTCCCCGAATCGGCGCTGACAGATTTCCGGTCTGGATAGATACCATTGACGAGGAAGCTCAATCAATGCAGCTTCCTTTCCAGCTGCGTTCTGCACAACCGTACCCCATAAGAGGCCTGATAGGATTCGGATTGAACTACCGCATGTGGCCGGACTCAGAAGGATTTCTGGAAAGTTTGGGGAAACTGGATATTTTTGTTAATACCGAAATATTTATGACCGACACCTGCAAATATGCGGATATAGTCCTGCCCGTCTGTTCGACAGTGGAGCGCAGCGAACTGCGCTGTTATGCTATGGGGTATATTATACTCACCCAGCCGGCCATCAAGCCGCTGTATGAATCCCGTTCTGATACGGATATTATATATGAACTGGCCGCCCGTCTGGGGCTGGATGACCCGCTCTTCAAGGCGGGTTATGAAGCCAGTATCGATTGGATCCTGGAGCCCAGCGGGATTACCGTGGCCGAATTAAAGAAGCATCCGGGAGGTATGTTTGTGCCCGACCCTGTGAAAATACCGGAGAAAAAATACCTCCAGACCGGTTTCCGCACCCCATCCGGCAAGCTGGAGTTTAAGTCCGGGATTCTGGAAAAGTATGAAGGAAAGCCGGGATTTGAAGCTCTGCCGGTTTATCATCCTCCGGCACACAGCCGTGAAACAACCCCCGAAATAGCCGCGGAATATCCGCTTATCTTGAATACCGGCTCCCGCCTGCCCATGTTTATTCATACTCGTACTTTCCGTTTGTCCTGGACCAGCAGCCTGCGGCCAAACCATCCTTCCGCAGACATCAATCCGGCGGATGCGGCTGACATGGGTATCCGGCAGAATGATGACATACGTCTGTCCAGCCCCAGGGATTCCATTGTAGTCAGGGCCAATTTAACGCAAATGGTGCAGCCCGGCGTAGTTCATATTTTCCACGGTCATCCGCAAGCTGACCCCAACCTGCTTTTCGACGGCGATTACCTTGACCCGCTTTCCGGTTTTCCGGGTTTCAAAGCTGCCCTTTGTAAGATAGAAAAGGTTTAAATCAGGGAGAAGAATGATGGAAAAAGTAATCTATCTGGATATTGAACGGTGCGTCGGCTGCGGGGCCTGTGCCGTGGCCTGTATGGACCAGAATGATATTTACCCGGAAAAAGGGCAGCCGGCTCTCAGGAATATTTATCAGGTGGAAGAAGGTAGTTATCCCAATGCCGGCATCTACTATTTTTCTATCGGCTGCCTGCATTGTGAAGATAGCCCCTGCATTATAGCCTGTCCTACCGGAGCGATTACCAGGGATAAAAAGACCAGAGCAGTTGTGGTCAATAAAGATATTTGTATAGGGTGTCGTAGTTGCGCGCTGGCTTGCCCTTTCGGAGTACCCCGTTATGACCTGAATGAAAAAATGCAAAAATGTAATTTGTGTGCCGAAAGAGTGGAAGCGGGACTGCAGCCTGCCTGTGTCAGAGTATGTCCTTTTCAAGCACTCCGCTTCGAATCAATCAACAATATCCAGGAAGAAAAGCAATTTAAGTTTGTAGCCAATACCGTGAGGAACATTCACCCGGCATAGTTTGTAATATCACCGGCCTCGGTTAAAACGAGATATCGCTATCGGGAGAGGCGTTTTTCAATTGCCCGTGCGTGAGCTTCGAGACCTTCAGCCCTGGCTATGATGGTTGCGGCATTACCGAGTTTTTTCAATCCGGCGCGTCTCATTTTCACCAAATCGATAAACTTGATGAAGTCCATTATGTTTAGCGGGGAACTGAACCTGGCAGTGCCGCCGGTGGGTAGGGAGTGATTGGGCCCGGCGACATAATCACCCACTGGCACGGGAGAGTTCTCTCCTATGAAGATGCATCCTGCATTGGTTATTCTGTCAAGATATGAGCCGGCATCCTTAACTAAAAGTTCCAGGTGCTCCGGCGCATACAGATTGGCCAGTTCAACAGCGTCGTCCATGCAGAATACAATCGCGATGATTCCCCGGCTTTCCAGAGATTCCCGGGCAATCTGCTGCCGGGGTAAATCAGCAATTTGTTTCTCCAGTTCTTTCTGGACTTCGACCACCAGTTTTTTAGAGGTTGATACCAGCACCACCTGGGCCAGGGTATCGTGCTCGGCCTGTGCCAGAAGGTCGGCGGCGCAGTAATCCGCCCGGGTATATCCGTCAGCAATGATGAGGACTTCACTCGGCCCCATGATACCGTCAATGTCCACATTGCCAAAAACCATCTTCTTGGCCAGGGCCACAAAAATATTTCCCGGCCCGCAGATTTTGTCTACTCGGGGGACTGACTCGGTACCGTAGGCCAGGGCAGCAATTGCCTGTGCCCCTCCGATGCTGAAAATCCGGTCGACTCCGGCGATGTCCGCGGCTACAAGTGTGGCGGGGGGGATGTTTCCACCGGAACGGGGAGGGGTGGCAAGAATGATTTCTTTTACCCCGGCGACTCTGGCCGGAATCGCAGTCATCAATACCGTGGAGGGATAGCTGGCCGTGCCGCCCGGAGCGTAAACCCCGACTCTAGATCGGAAGAGCACACGTCTGAACTCCAGTCACGAGATTCCATC
>CAZIQW010000180.1:0-1749 GCA_964541585.1 uncultured Dehalococcoidales bacterium
GCAGCGTATCTTGGTGCCGATTTGCGACCTCACGTCGTCATCAATGCCGCAGGGACGCTGGTCGATTACCAGCAGAGTTACGATATACTTTCTCATCTCACGGGCAATGGTACCGAAAATGGTCTGGTCCGCCACTTCAGGGTTCAGGAACTTGTGCGCCTCTTCAATGGTAATAACCAGCGGCCGGGGTGGTTTGGCCTCTTCGCCCAGCGCCTTTTCCGTCCTTTCCCGGTATTGATTATAGATGCGGCGGCTCAACAAATTGGCCACCAGGATATAGGCTGTCAGGTCGGTATACCTGCCGAACTCCAGCACCACATTTATCCCGCTGTCCAGATATTTTAATATGCGGTCTACCGGGTTCTCCTGGGCCGCTGCCGATAAAAACGGTAGACGTTTGATTGCTTCCAGGCCGCGGCGCAAGTTGCCGAAAGTAGCCTCATGAATATGCAGGCTGTCCAGCAGCGCCCGGGTTTCTTCATTATTCTCCAGGCTCAAAGCAGCCTGGACCCATTTCCTGTCGCCAAAGCGGCGGGCTAGCTGATAAGTGGCCTGGACCGAGGCTTCGGTGAGATTCAATGTCTGCCGCAGTAGGACTATATCCTCCGGTTCTATTTCATCATAACCCAGCCGGACCACGGCATCGGTACTCACTTTACGCCGCCGGGAGCTTTCTTCATCCAGTGTGAAGACTGCCACCTTATCCGGGAAAAGCTGCTTCAGGGCTTTGACCTTGTACCCGGTCTCGCTCCGGCCTTCCCAGCCGTATTCATTATGCATATCAAAGACCAGGTTGACCGCAGTGCTCTTTTGGAGCATCCCGATTAAAAGCATCCGCGTGAGGAAGGTCTTTCCCGTGCCGCTCTTGCCGAAGATGCCGTTGGAACGTTTGACGAATTCCACCAGATCGAGACAAATCTTGGTCTCCATATCCAGCGGCGTCCCGATAAAGAATTTTTTCTCATCTTCCCCACCAAAAACCAGCTCGACATCCCTCTGGGAAGAGACATCTACCCCGGAAAAATGGCTGGGCACTGTCTTGACCGGCTGAGGTCCGTCCAAAAGACCTGCCGCGTCTCCTCCGATGGTCAGCATCGGTAAAACATGCAGCGTCCCATAGGTGCTGGTACCGGATAATATCTCCGCCAGGAACGGGTCGGAAGCATCCGAAGGTGTAACATTAATCCGTTCGTCCACTACACCCAGGGTAACGTCCGTTATCATACCGAAGAAACGGCGTTTTTGTCCTTTGACAGTAACATAGCGGCCTACCGCCATATCTTCTACCGAAGCCCCGCCGTCCAGTTTTACCTCGATACCATGTGTCAGCGAACCTCCAATGACCACCCCCAGCTTTTTCCCCAATTCCGGACTCTCTTCAGGTTGCATCATTTTTCAATCCTTTTAAGATAGCTTTTAACTGGCTGTAATCGGTACTTAATAGAGTCGCCAGCTCCTTCCCGGCGGAAACCAGGAACGAATGCTTATCCCCTCCGTATACCTGTCCCATCCGGCGCAGCGTGGCCCCCACCAGCTCTTCGACCGGGATATCCAGGCGGGATTTAAGCAGGATGTTCAGAAAATCGAACGACCGGCTGAATTGCTTCACCTCTTCCGGTGTACAAAGAAAGACAAACCCGTGAATGCGGGCGGGGGTGGGAGGCAAGCACTGGAAAATCCTGCCGTTCCTCTGATGGCCGATAACCAGGACGTTGAACTCGCTCCTGAGAAGCTTTAAGAGCTGCGGGC
>CAZIQW010000180.1:1759-5261 GCA_964541585.1 uncultured Dehalococcoidales bacterium
CGGTAGATTTCTTCTTCATTGGCCTCGTTCTTACCGCGGGCGATGGGCCGCCTTCCCGGCTCTACCCCGGCGGTTACAGCATTAAAGACTACACCGTACAGATAGGTATCCGTATCACACGGTTCTTGATTGGAATCACACCGCGTCTTCACCAGGCTGCCCAGCGGGGGTACCTGATAAAGCTCATAGCACTGAGCGATAAAATCCCGCGTGCAGGCTTCAATCACCTCACCGACTCTCTCTATTTTTTGCTCATCCGACATAGACGCTCCTCAAACCGGCTTTCTTTACCAGTGAATAAATGTACTCCCCACAATCCCCAGAGATTTGAAGCGGGAATCACCCAGCTCCGCTTGAAAGCCTTCCAGTATTTTTTCTTCCCTGATTAGCTCGGCTTCCCGAAGTCTGAGATTCGCCAGTTCTAACGAACCTTCACGGTAAACCTTGCCTTTGATTTCCTGATTATACCGCTCTACTTCAGCATTAAAAGCCTTCAGTCTCTCTCTGTAGACCTGCCATCTCTGTTCGAATTCTTCAAAAAACTCATAGAAGGGATACCTGGCCTTGTCAAGACCGATAACGCCGTATTTTTTACCTTCCTCTATATAGGCCACCTTATCCCAGCTGCTGGTGGAAATTCCTTCGCCGTCAAGCTGGCTGTAGACGCTCTTGCCGGTGCAGTCAATATATACCAGCCCCCTGTCCGTCGTCTCGAAAGCATTGATAGCATGCCCCAATCCCCCATCCTCAAATTCAACACTGACATAACCGGCCCGAATTCCGGCAGACTCGGCATTGTTATGCACCGTTTCCGCAAAATCGCTGCACACAAAAGGTATGCCCCTGGATATCGTGCCGCGGGCGATGTATTCATACTGGTCGGTCGAATCTTCCTGTATGAATTCCAGTAAAGCGGCATAATTGACATTGACCGCATCAGGATTATTTATCAACTCGATTGGCTGGTTATTTCCATCTACCAGCAGTGCCCCGTCCTCATAAAGATATCGCGGGTCCTGCAGCAACGATTGTAAAGGTACGCAGCCGGCCGCCATTATCAACAGTAGTAAAGCCAGCCCTGCGACCGCAAAGCAGCTTCTGGATTTATTCAGAATTTCGAATTTCCTTCCCATTTCCTGTTATATCCATCGGGTCCTCTTGCTCCGGCTCTTGGTAGAGGTATTAAAGGGTAATTTCTCTTCTTCAAGGGCTTCGTCCACCAGTCCCCAGAACTGTTCCCTGTCGGCCCCGGTCACCACGGCCTTCTCATGAGCTTCGCTCAGCGTTACCGGGTAGCCATGCCCGCGCCGGCACTGGTCGACTACCAGTGCGTGGGTCATGTTGACCAGCTCCGGATTCCGGGCTACCCATTCCGGTATCTCCACGCGGGCTATCTCGTCATCCAGTCTCAGGTAGAAGAAATAGACCGTATGCACGCCGTACCGCTTTCTTACAATATCCGAAGGATTGATAAATAATGCCGATCTCTCACCCGGCTCCAGCAATATCCCGAATAAAGCGCGGTCGTTGACGCCGGAAATAATATCGCAGGCGGACTCTCCGTTGGCACAATGGCGGTCGCAGTCCACCGGTTCCTGGGGACAAATGGCAATCCGCAATACATTCACCACATCATCGCTCTGCGGCAGGCTGATATAGCTGGCTGCTGTCAGGGGTCGGGTGGAGCTTAAATCTTTTAGTTTATCCAGCGCCCGGATTAAGCCGTTATCCACCAGTTCCCGGACCACGAAATCGGGATAATTTTGCATTCCGAACATCACCAGGGAACCATCCATTAACGCCAGAACCGGCCGTTCCGCAGGCAGGCCCGCCGCCACCTCCGCCAGCATGCGGCATTCTTCAACCGCCCGTTTCGCATCCAGCAAGGCGCCCCTTATCTGCTGCTCCTGCCTCACATTGTTTTCATTCCGGATAACCAGGTCTTTCTCTTCGGAATAAAGCCGGGGCACGCTTTCCAGCTCAGCCGCCGGAGCGGCGCCGTAATGCAGGGCGACAATACCGGTGTTAATCAGGTAGCAGCGGGCGGCTTTGTGCCGGTCAACATCGATATGCGAGCCGTCGGTCGCCAGAGCTGTATATTCAAAAGGAGCTGCCGGGGCGGAGTAACGCTCACTCAATCCCTCGAACAGGAGGGCCGGCGACCAGTTGGGAGTCCTGGCTCCGGCTATCTTTCGTTTCAGTGATTCGAAATTAACGCTGCTGTCGCAGAGCTTGTCCATGGCATATTTTAAATGCTCCTGGCGCTCCCGGCTGCCGGATTTAAGCTTGGTTATCATTTCCCCTATCTGTGAAGCTACTCTGGTCAAATCTAACGTCATCGGCGCTGCATTTTACTCCGTAGAACTATCAATCCATGCCAGGTAATCCGGATTGCCCTTTTCGATTATCCATGAGACCACACAGGGCACTGCGTAGGAATGTAATTCCTTAACTCTCTGTATCAGGGAGTCCACCAAGTCCGCCCGGGTCTTGGCGATAACCGCTATCTCTCCGGCTTCCTCTACCTTGCCTTCCCACCAGTAGATGGAATTTATGGGAAAGTAGTTGACGCAGGCTGCCAGCTTTTCGCAGACCAGCGCCTGCCCAATCCGGCGAGCTTCCGGTTCATCTCCCGCAGTGATATAAACCGAGCGGTGCTCCATAACTCCCACCTCCGCTAAACCTGCTTTGAAGTCAAGTATAACCCGTAATTATAGCTGGCGCAAGACCGGGGAGATTTTCTAACAGCTAGAAGCAATCAGAAGGTAGTTTGAAATAGAAGGCGCCCTCAAATACAAGAGGATAGCTGACAAAGGAAAAGACAGGACTGGATTGCTCCGGGCCGCTACCTGACGATAATCTTGGGTTCCGGCTGCTCGATTATCCGGCCGATAATCGCAGCTTCAGCGATACCGGCCTTTTGCAGTTCTTCCACCATTTTCCGGGCGGACTCCTGCGGCAAAGCGATCAACAATCCGCCGGAGGTCTGCGGATCAAATAGAATATCATGCTTATACTCGTCTATCCGGCCTTTGAACTCGATGGAAGACCCATAGAAGTCGCGGTTGCGTCCCAGCCCGCCGGGATAAACATCCTTTTCCAGCAAGTCCATGACTTCCGGAAAAACGGGAAGAGCCTCAAAATCAATCTCGATACCCAGTCCTCCGTCCTGAATCAGATGCGAGGCATGTCCCGCGAGCCCGAACCCGGTTATGTCCGTGCAGGCATGTGCCCCCAGTTCAATCATCAGTCCGGCAGCCGTCTTGTTCAGCGCCGCCATACTCTGAGCAACAACCTGCATGGAATCTTCACTGATTAATCTGGCTTTCAGGGCCGTGCTCATGATACCGGTACCCAGGGGCTTGGTCAGCACCAGACTATCCCCCGCTCGAGTGCCGGAGTTGGTAATCAGCTTGTCCGGGTGCACCACGCCGGTAACCGAAAGGCCGTACTTCATCTCCGGGTCGGTCACGCTGTGCCCGCCCAGGAGCGCTGCCCCCGC
>CAZIQW010000181.1:0-5257 GCA_964541585.1 uncultured Dehalococcoidales bacterium
TCCACCTAACTCGGCTAATATGGGAGCACCCCGCTGCCTGGCGTGCTCTTCGCTTTCCAGTACCAGCATACCAGCCCCCTCACCAAAAACAAACCCGTCTCGATTCAAATCGAACGGCCGGCAGGCTGTTTTGGGGTCAGGGTTTTTAGTCAGGGCTCCTACTATCCCGGTAGCCGCTATGGTTATCGGTGCAATAGTGGCATCCGCACCTCCGGCTACCATCACATCGGCGTGTCCCATCCGAATGTGATTTAAAGCCACTCCCAGAGAATCGCTGCCGCTGGCACAGGCACTGTTGATTGTGGAGTTCGGGCCTCTCAATCCGAATTCCAGACCTACCTGTACGCTAACCATGTTGGAACCCACCTTGCTGGCCAGTAGAGGGTCGATCCGGTTTGGTCCCCTGTTCTTCAAAATATCAGCCTGGTCTATCAGCAGGGTTGGGGCTCCTCCAGTAGCAATTATGGTGCCAGCCCTCTCTCTTTTCTCTTTTTCCATGTCCAGGTTGGCAGATTTAACGGCCATTTTGGCAGCCGCGATAGCCAGATGGGTAGTACGGGATGTTCGGTCAATCCGTTTCAGGGGCATGTATGCTTCCGCGTCAAACTCTTTGACCTCAGCAGCCACTTTGACCGAATAATCGGAGGCATCGAATGAATTAATCTTTGCTATGCCGTTCTTTCCCCGTACCAGTCCCTGCCAGAATTCATCTACATTTAATCCGATGGGCGTAACCGCGCCCAGACCGGTGATAACCACTTTTTTATATTCCAAAGAAACTTCCTCTAGTTATAATTAACCGCCTTAAAAACAAGAACAGTTAACAGCTTTCAGTTACAGCGAGAAAAGGTTAAAAACTGCCCGTTGATAACTGAATGCTGATAACTATCTGAATTTCGGTATGTGAATCTAAATAAAAATTTGCGTTCAATTATTTATGATTTAGCCGGGAGGTGCAACCGGTGCTATGGAGTATCCTCCATCTATTGTAATGACCTGACCCCTGATCATGTAAGAATTATCACTGCACAGGAAAGCGACCAGGTTAGCTACGTCTTCCGGCAAGACCATTCTGCCTGCCGGGGTGCTTTGCACTGCCAGGAATGCGGGTAACGATTTGTCATTGGCATATATTTTCAGGGCTTCAGTCTCTACAGCTCCAGCTGCCACACAGTTGACCCGGATATTTTGGGAAGCCAGTTCGATCGCCAGGTATCGGGTTAAAGCCTCTAATGCGGCTTTAGATACGCCTACCGCTGTATATACGGGCATAGCCATTCGTGAGCCGAGGCTGGAGATACTGACGATTTGCCCTCCGTCAGGCATCAGCTTGACCGCTCGCTGGGTACAAAGCAGTAAGGCGCGAGCATTAATATCCATCGTCCATTCCCAGCTTTTGGTATCCAGTTCTACTGCCGGGCGGGCTACACCGGAAGCCGCATTGCTAATCAGTATGTCCAGTTTACCGAATTTTGCTTCAATCTCCTGGAACATGCTGTCGATTTTCTCGGGTTCTCCTACGTTAGCCTTGATGATGTGGGCCCTGACTCCTTTATCACGAGCCTCCCGGGCAGTGACCTCAGCCTGGGAAGTACGGCGGAAGTAATTAATTATGACATCAGCCCCTTCAGACGCTAACTTCAGGGTGATAGCTCTGCCTATGCCCCGTGAACCTCCGGTAATGAGAGCCACCTTTCCTTTTAGAGACATAAACTACCTCGGTTACATACTACCACTAATTCAACAAAATTCTAAAACCTGATACTCCATCCGGGGTTTGCTTCGCTGCGCTCGCAACGACTATGTTTGTTATCACTGCAAACCTATAGGCCCTTTAGTTCTTTTCGGCTACCTTATTCTTCACGTAACCGATAAAACCACCCATATCAGTGATGGCTTTGAGTTCTTCGTCCACCAGCTCAATGTCGTAAGCCTCTTCCAGTGCTACCATAATCTGGACCACATCCAGTGAATCCGCACCAAGTTCTTTAAAGGTGGTGGTTGGAGTTAAAACGATGTCTTCTTTACGGGTGATTTTAGCCACAATCTTGCGCAAAGTATCTTCGACTTCCATTGTTTTGTCAACAGCCATTCTTAAACTCCTTCATTATTAGTACTATACAAAATGTTTAATTTGGTCTTAATCTCCGACAACTCGGTTTTTAAGGCATTAACTATATCCTTTTCGACCAGAATTTTCGCCTGTCCGATACCGCGGGCAATTTCTTCGTACTTTGATCGACCGTGTGCCTTTAATGCCAGTCCGTCGACTGCCCAGATGGGGCCGCCGCCGGAGGCGTCTGCCGTATTGGTATTCTTCCGCAAATCGCTGCAAATATCTGCAATATCGCTCTCGGGAAGTTTACCTTTGAGCTTACTTTCCAGCCAGCGGGCTTCAACCTCCCCCAGTCCTTCACAAAACTTTACCAGTATATTACCCACGAAACCGTCGCAGACAATCACATTGGCTTTTCCGGCAGGAATATCTCCCCCTTCCACGTTGCCAATAAAATTTAAACCACTATTCTTAAAAAAAGGATAGGCGCTTTTACCCAGTTCGTTCCCTTTGCCCTCTTCCGAACCTATACTGAGAATAGCTACAGTAGGATTGGGAATATCAAGGAGCGTCCGGGCGTAGACTGTACCGACTATGGCAAAGTCCAGAAGTTGGTCCGGCCGGATATCTATATTGCCACCGACATCCATGACAATTGTCCCGGGAGTAAAACCGACAAAAGGTCCTCCCAGGACTGGCCGTGAAATGCCTTCCACCATTCCCAGAATTCCTAATGCAGATGCTATTACGCCCCCGGTAGGCCCGGCGCTGAATACAGCACTTGCCTTACCTTCTTTGACCATTCTGGTTGCTACTGCGATAGAAGCTCGTCTCTTGGTCCGTAAGGCATAGGCAGGCGGCTCACCCTCTACCAGATATTCGTCGGTATGGACTATTTCAATATCCAGGCTGGAAGTGTCGTGCTTGTCTAATTCTGCTTTTATTCTTTCCTGCTGGCCGACAAGAAAAATCCCCAGATTGTAGTCCCTGGCGGCCATTACTGCTCCCTTCACCAAGTCAGCAGGGGCAAAATCGCCGCCCATAGCATCAATTGAGATTCGTATCATCACTAATCCTCACTACGGCTTCCCCGGAAATCACTGTCTCGCCTTTCTGGTTTGAGCAGAGGGTACTGCAGTTTATTACGGTCTGCGCATTTTCATTCAATATTTTTTCTACTTTACCCTGGACCGTTATCATATCGCCCGGCCGGGCCGGTGCTTTAAACCTGATATTCAATTTTCCGCCGGTAAGCCAGTTTTTCCCGAAAGCATCGGTCATCATCTGCGAAACGTATGCCAGTATCAGCATGCCATGTGCAATAGTACCGCCGGCGGGGGACTTCCTGGCGAATTCCTCATCGATATGAATGGGATTATAATCGCGACTGGCTTTGGCATATAGATTAATATCCTCCTGCGTAACGGATTTTCGCATTTCAGGAAGATTCATCCCAATCTGTAAATCAGATAACTTCATAATTTTCCCCGCCACATAATGATAAACCAGGCTGCCAATAAATCCAATTTTCCAGTATTTGGTTATGGCAGAACAAAACCAACCTTCCCGGTAAGCACCCTTTCGCCGTTCTGGTTTAAAACTGAAATGTCGGTACTCATCAATCTTAAACCCGCCCTGTCTACTTTGCGGCTGACTTTCGAATGGCAGGTGATTGTATCTCCTACCCGTACCAATCCCAGAAATTCCACTTCCTGAGAAACGTGGATGGTTCCGGGGGGCATAATGACCGCTTGCGACAGAGCCGCCATAGCATATGCTGTTACCGCCATAGGAGGCACCAGGTCTCCTTCACGATATAAATCGTTGGATTCCCTTACCGCCTCCAGGTAAGAAGCGACCATGGAAGAATCCAGCTTATAGCTCTGGGGTGGGAATTCGAAACCGGTAAACAACTGATAGTATTCAGTTTTAGATTGATCTGCCATAAGTTAACTCATTGCATACCTAGACAATCTAGGCACTTCTTAGATGCAAATACTAACACGGGATACAATTTGTTGTCAAGCTTTCTTAATCCCGTCAGGTTTACTGCTCGTCATTCACCAATTGTTTGACAGCCTGAGCTCAGGCACGTATAATAAGTCAGCAATGATAAGGATTCCTAAACGATACTCGTTCTTTATGGAAAGGATACAGATTTCTCAGAATGAACAAATGGCGATTGTTCCGCACCGGGGTTTGCGGTCTCCTCGTCTCTCTGATAATCATCTTCCTCTATGGGTACTACATTCCCTCAGCACCGGTATTCGGTAAAGTCTATTATCAAAGCATTTCCAGTGACAGGGTAGTGGCACTGACGTTTGATGACGGCCCTAATGAGCCTTACACATCAATGTTGCTGGATGTACTTGCCCGGTATAATGCGAAAGCCACCTTCTTTCTTATCGGAAATAATGTGGAGACTTATCCGGAAGTAGCCCGACGGATACTTGATGAGGGGCATGATATAGGTAATCACTCATATACCCATAATGCCAACCATGCTCTGACCTTCATAAGCGGGACGAGAGATGTTATGCGGGCGCAAGGAGCGATATTTGAAGCTGTTGGAGTTTATCCCCATCTTTATCGTCCCCCTCACGGTAAGACTACCCCCTGGCAGCTTTCAGACATAAGACAAGCCGGCATGTTCACGGTAACCTGGAATGTAACCACTTCCGAACTTGGAGGCCATTCTCCGGAGATAATGGCGCAAGACATTATTAACAAGGTGCGGCCGGGATGTATTATACTCCTTCATGACGGCTATGGCACCTCAATCGGTTCAGTCCGGGCCGATAAGTCCGCTACCGTGGATGCAGTTGATCTGATTGTGCGGAAATTGCTGGAAATGGACTACAGCTTTCTTACCGTATCCGAACTTTTAGACACCTCTCCATATCTGGATTTTTAAAAATATTCGGGAAGATAGTCGAGGAGTCAGTACCCGGTTTATCTGATTTAGAGCTTCAGTAGATTACAGCATTTTATTTTTCCTGACTTTGCCGTATTTCCCAGCCCAGGAAAAAACTAAGCAGTGTCCGGATTGCCACTATGCCGGCCAGTATGGCAAGTTCCTCTAGAGTCGGCCTGAGTATCGTATTTAGCACATCGGCGGCGATTAGAAACTCCAATCCCAGAATAAGGTGAAAGCCAGATCGGAAGAGCACACGTCTGAACTCCAGTCACGAGATTCCATCT
>CAZIQW010000182.1:0-5248 GCA_964541585.1 uncultured Dehalococcoidales bacterium
ATCACAGCAGGCTGCCGGCAGAAGATAAGGTTATCTGTGCCGTGAGCCGGACAATAGATTATACCATTAATTGTGTATGATTAATTATAATTGTTATTTTCTTGACAATCAATTAATTGCAGGTCTATTATGATTAAGAGGCTAAAAGCTATACTTATTGAAATTATACCTGCAATAAAAGTATCTGAAAATAGCGGGTCAAGGAGACGGATTATGTACGAAAAGATTTTGGTTCCGCTGGACGGCTCGAAGGTTGGAGAAGCCGCTTTACCGGATGTCGAGGACCTGGTCCTCAAACTGGCCCCGGGCATAGTGGCGGAGGTTATTTTTCTTCAGGTGATTTCAGAGCTAACCTATGATTTTCTTACTACTAATGAGGCGGCGCAGCTTCCTTACAGCGAAACGGACCTGGTGAAAATCAAGGAGGGGGCTCAGTCCTACCTGGAAAAAACCGCCGAGAGCCTGAAGAGCAAAGGCATCCAGGTAAGAACTATAGTGGCCGAAGGCAATGCCGCCGAGGAAATCATCCGGGTCGCCCGGGAAAATGATGTCAGCCTTATTGCCATGTCCACCCATGGCCGTTCCGGTATCGGACGCTGGGCGCTGGGCAGCATTACCGATAAAGTTTTGCGTGAGAGTAAGGTCCCGGTGCTGACCGTGCGGGCCAACCCGGGAAAATAGGGGGCGCGAAAAATTCCCCGGTAATCCCCGGAATCTTTAAGTGGATAATGTAATCAGTCCGGCCGAACAGCCTCGGCCGGATTTTTAGTGTCTTTCCCCGGTGTCTTGCTCCGGTTGTTTCAGCCGGCGGCTTTTGAGCTGCCCGCATCCGGCCTCGATGTCGGTCCCTTTAGAGATGCGGATGGTGCTGAAAATTTTCCGGGCGAATAGCTGCTTCTGGAAAGCCATGGCCTGCTGCAGGGTGGAAGACCGGTACTCCCGGCAGGAGGTGGGATTGCCCACGATAAGGTTTACCGAGCAGTTCATTCCCTTCAGCAAAGCGGCCAGTTCGTCGGCCTGCTCCGGGGAATCGTTGACCCCCCGGAAAAGAGCGTATTCGAAAGTGGGACGGCGTCCCGTTTTCTCAAAATATTCAAGGCAGGCTGGGAGCAGCTGTGCCAGCGGGTATTTTCTATTGATGGGCATCAAACGGTCCCGGAGCTTGTCATTGGCCGCGTGGAGGGAAATCGCCAGCTCCAGGTGCAGGCTTTCTTCCGCCAGCCGCTTGATTTGCGGTACCAGGCCGGCTGTGGAAAGGGTTATCTGCCGGGCTCCCAGGTTCAGCCCGTGCCGCGAATTGAGCATGGTTATCGCCTGCCGCACATTATCGTAATTGGCCAGCGGCTCCCCCATTCCCATGAAGACCACATTGGTGATAGCCCGCCGCGAAAGCTCGCGGTCTTCCGAGGGCATTTCTCTCTTGATGTAGCGGATGAAATACAGGATTTGTTCGATAATCTCGCCGGGGTGAAGGTTGCGCTCAAATCCCTGCTGTCCCGTGGCGCAGAAGTAGCAGCCGATGGGACAGCCCACCTGGGTGGAGACGCAGACCGTCCGCCTTTCCCGCCGCGCCGCGGTCTTCTCGTAAAACATCAATGTGGATTCAATGGTTTTGCCGTCTTCCAGCCTGAAAAGCAGCTTGCGGGTCTGCCCGTCGGCGGATACGCTTTCCTCCAGCGGCTGGAGGGTGAACAGGATGGTCGTCTCCTCCAGCTTCTGCCGGAACTCCTGCGGCAAATCGCTCATTTCCTCGTAAGAGGCCGCCGATTTCCGGTATATCCATTTTAAGAGCTGGTCCGCCCGGTAAGGTTTTTCCCCCGTGGAGGTCACCAGCTCCTTTACCTGCTCGTAAGCGAGGTCCAGTATTTTGGTTTTTGTTTCCATGCTTAGCTTCCGCTGATGGTTACCCAGACCCAGGCGACCAGTATGCCTACCACTGCACCCATAAAGACCTGGAGGCGGGTATGACCGATGAACTCCCGGAAGTCCTTCTCCATTTCTGTTTTGGAGGCTTTAAACTTGAACTCTTTGACGATGCGGTTTAAAAAAATGGAGTGCTGGCCGACGGACTGCCTCACCCCGGCAGCGTCGTACATCACGATTACCGCCAGGACGAAAGCGATGCTGAAGGCTACCGACCCCACCCCTGTGGTCAGCGCGATGCCGGTGGCCAGGGCGCAGACCGTGGAAGTGTGTGAGCTGGGCATGCCGCCGCTGGTAAAGAAAAACTTCCAGATTATCCGTCTTTCCTGCACCAGATTTACCAGTACTTTGAGAATCTGGGCTATCGCCCAGGCGACGATAGCCATCAGGAACGTCTGGTTGTTGATAATGTCGGTCGCCACTTTTTCTCCCGCTTGATTTAAAATCTCAAATCAAAAATCTCAAATCACAAACATAAAATCTCAAATCACAAACATAAAATCTCAAATCACAAATAAAAAATAAAAACTTCGAATTTATAGTTTATTATTTTTAATTTCGAATTTGACCCCTTATTTCCCTACAGACTGTGTCTCTTCCGCCACTGGTCCAGGGAGTGGACAGTCTCGTTGTCGGTAATATCGCGCCAGTTGCGGAAGAAATCGGCCAGGTAGAATTGAGTCATGGAGGCTACGGCGCAGGCCACCACTCTGTCGGCCACCTTGGCCGCCCGGTTGAATCCGGTAGTCGATGCCACCGGTACCGCCACGATTACTTTTTCCGGATAACGGTGCCTCACCGCACCCACCGCCACTGTCATGGTAATCCCGGAGGCCAGGCCGTCGTCTACAATGATTGCGGTTTTCCCGGTGAGCCGGGGCGGCAGACCTTCTCCTTTGTACAGCCGGTGGCGCTCCTTGATGCTGGCTTTTACCTGGTTGATTTCGTACTCAATCTGTTCGGGGCTGATGCCGTCCCTCTGGATGACATCCTCGTTCAGGATAAACGTGCCGTCCTCGGCCACGGCGCCCAGGCCGCCCTCCGGGTTCATCGGTAAAGCCAGCTTGCGGCAGATCACGATGTCCAGGTCGGCGTTCAATGCATTCGCTACCTCTATCGCCAGCGCTACCCCGCCGTTAGGGATGGCCAGCACCACTGTCCGGCGTCCGGCATATTCCGTTAGCTCGGCTGCCAGCTTTCTGCCGGCTTCGCCCCGGTTGGAAAAAAGCTTTTTGGCTGATGTAATCTGTTCCGTGACAGTACTCCTTAAATAGTATTATTTTATACGCATTGGTCGGAAGATACAAAATTATTCATGCTAGAAATTCTCCCCTCCTCACATCCAGCAGCCCCCGGGTCGTCAGTCTGATTTCCGGGATAACCGGCAGGGCCAGGAAGGAGAGCGCGGCGAAGGCTGCCGGCAGGGTGGAACCCAGGTCCTTGGCGCACTGTTCCAGCTTCTCCAGTGCCAGTACCGTCTCTTCCAGGGGTTCGGCGGAGAGCAGGCCGGCGATGGGTAAGGCCAGGCGGGCAATGACTTTGCCGTGGCTGACCGCCGCCAGGCCGCCCTGCATGCTTTCCAGGGCGTGTATCGCGGCGGCTATTTCTGCGTCCGCCGTTCCGACGGCGATAATATTATGGGAGTCATGGGCCACGGAGGAGGCCAGGGCGCCGTGCTTCAGTCCGAATCCCTTCACCAGGCCGCGTCCGGTATTCCCGGTAGCCCGGTGCCTTTCCATCACCACCAGTTTCAGTATGTCCCGGGATACGTCCGGCTGCACCGCTCCGTCCCGTATCTTTACCTTCTCCACCCGGCTCCGGGTAATGATTTGTCCCGGGACCACCTCGATTACCGGGAAGTCATCCCCCCGCGCCGGAAGCTCCAGGGCTGTCAAATCGAACGGCCGCAGGTTCAAGGTGCGGGTGAGGCTGTCGTCCCGGGGTTTTGCCGCGCTGAACAGGGGGTTTCCCGTGTTCAGCCACCGCCTTCCCCCTGTGGTATACCCTGTCTATACCCAGTTCAACCAGGTCGCTGATGACCATCAGGTCGGCCAGGTATCCGGGGGCTGCGGCGCCCCTCCGGGGCAGCCTGAAAAAGGCGGCGGTATTGAGTGTGGCCATCTGTATCGCCCTGACCGGGTCCATCCCCAGCCGGATGGCTTTGCGCAGCACCGCGTCGACATCCCCGTCCCGGAGCAAATCGGAGCCGCTGCGGTCGTCCACCACGAAACAGCATTTTGGATAGGTCCGGTCCGTTACCAGCGGCAGGAGGGCTTCCAGGTTCTTTTCCGAAGAGCCTTCCCGTATCATTATCTGCATCCCCAGCTTCAGCTTTTCCTCCGCTTCCGTTGGGCTCACTGACTCATGGTCGGACATGATGCCCGCGGAGACATAGGCGTTCAGGTCTTTCCCGGTCAGGCCGGGGGCGTGGCCGTCCACCACTTTTCCTTCAGCCAGTTTGATTTTGGCCAGAACGGACGGCTCTCCCCGTATCACGTCGGGAAAATTCATGACCTCCCCCAGCCCCAGGCAGTTTTTTAAGCTGAGAAGCTGCCGGACCTCTTCAAGGCCGATTACCGCTCCGGAGTCCTCCAGCGGGGTAGCCGGGACACAGGAGGGGGCCATCAGGAAAAGCTCCAGGGGCAGTCCGGCGGCCCGCTCCCGGATGTATTGGATGCCCCGGAGGCCGCAGACGTTCGCTATCTCGTGCAGGTCGGTAACGATAGCCGCGGTCCCGTGGGGGACCACCGCCCGGGCATATTCACCGATATCCAGCAGGGAGCTTTCCAGGTGGGTGTGCCCGTCGATTAGCCCGGGGGCCAGGTAGCGGCCTTCCAGGTCTACGACCTGCTGTCCCTGAGTGTAGACTCCGATGCCGGCGATATATTCCCCAGCCACCGCCACGTCGCCGGCATCTATCTCCCCGGTAAACACGTTGACGATGCGGGCGTTTTTCAATATCAGGTCGGCGGGGGACTCCCCGCGGGACACCGAAACCAGGCGGGAAACTTTCGCTGCCACTATGCTTCTTCCTCTGTTCCCTCTACCGAGTAGATATCCGGGAGATTGCGGTATTTTTCATTACAGTCCAGTCCGTAGCCCACGATGAATTTATCCGGCACTGTCAGGCCGAGGTAATCGATATCCAGCCTCGTCTGCCGCCGGGAGGGCTTGTCGATAAGCGCACAAAGTTTCAGTGAAGCCGGACCCTGCTCCCTGAGATAATCGCAGAGAAAAGCGACGGTCAACCCGGTATCCACGATGTCCTCAACTACCAGCACGTGGCGGCCCCGGATACAGCCGGAAAGCTCTTGGAAAAGGGTTA
>CAZIQW010000183.1:0-1964 GCA_964541585.1 uncultured Dehalococcoidales bacterium
CTACACCCTATCCTACACTCTTTCCCTACACGACGCTCTTCCGATCTCCATATTATTTTAATCTGATACTGGGTAATATCGCCTGCGCACAGGCCGACTTGCTTCATCTGGGATTGATGATAAACGAATTGCCTCCGGGTTCAATCTGGTCAGTGGGAGGAGTCGGCAATTCTCAGCTGGACATGAATATCCTGGCTCTGGTCGCGGGAGGCGGTGTCCGTACCGGCCTGGAAGATAATATCTGGTATGATTCCGACAGGACCAGGCTGGCGACAAACCGGGAGCTGGTTGAAAGAATTCTTGCTATTGCCCGGGCTATTAACCGGGAACCATTCAGTCCCCGGGAGTGCCGGGCTTTATTAAATCTATGAGAATATTATTATACGGATACAGACTATCGCAAATAATTTGCTTTATCGAATAAAGAACCGGATGTTCTGGTTGTCCCTGTTGCACCTTTTGGAAAAAATGGGTGTCAAGATTGTCCCCTATTATATTACCCGCGAATACTTACACGCTGATGCTAAATCATGTCCGGAGCCGGGATTGAAACCGGATGGCTGCAGTTTTCTTTCACAATCCGAACTGGAAACATTATACGCTGTTCCTGCATTGAACGGACTCAGAGCAGAAATGCAAACCTGGAAAGATGATTGCCTTTGCTTCGGTTTACGGCATAACGAAGAAACAGTGGCCTATGTGTGGTGCAATTTAAAGAGGTGCAACAGCAATTTAATCGATTTTCCTCTGGAACCAGATGAAGCCTATATTTTTAGAGCCAGGACTCTGCATGCTTACCGGGGGAGAAATCTGGCGCCTTTTTTAAGGTATCAGCTCTACAAAAGGATATGAATAATTATCAGTTTTATTTATCTGGAAGACCATAAATTTAATAGAGACTAAGTCCTGCATAAATTGATTCTGAAATACAGGAGATACATTGAGAACCGCTCAGCGCACCAGGTATCTGAAAAGCTCTCCCAAATTGTTCTATCGGATTTTTCTTCAGGGCCGATATGATTTTGATTACGACCTTATGCCCGTACATACCGGCAAAATGCCTTTTGCCAAAAGGATTAACCTGCTGAAGGCGGGAATGAATCTGGTTTATAGAAAATTACAGCCCTGGAGTTGGCCCCTGCACATGCAAATAGAACTCACTAATTACTGCAACCTTAGATGCAAAGTATGCCCGACAGGCAGTCGCACACTTAATCGGAAAACAGCAACACTGGAACCGGCATTATTTGAACGTCTTATGAATGAGGTCGGACCGTACCTCCTGACCATGAGCTTATGGGGCTGGGGAGAACCTCTATTACACCCCCAGCTAAGAGAGATATTACGCATAGCTCACGGACGCGGCATTACCACGTTTCTTTCCACTAATGGTCAGAATCTGGACAATCCCGAGGTTCTGAAAGCCATAATAGACTACCCACCAACATATTTGATTGCCGCTATTGATGGACTAACAGACCAGACAAACTCCGTATACCGGGAAGGGGCAAGGCTTGAGCCGGTACTGAAAGGCATCCAGGCTCTGGCCCGCCTGAAACGAGAGCGAAATCAAGAATATCCCATTTTACATCATCGCTTTATTGTTATGAAGCACAACGAACATGAACTGCCCCTGATAAAGCAATTTGCCAGGGATAACCTGTTTGATATTTGCACACTTCGCACTCTTTCGGTGATAGACTCCCAGGACGAATCGATTCACAAAGAAATGGTGCCGGTCGAAACAAAGTTTAGAGCTTATGAATATCAGTATGAGAAAAGATTACCCCGCACCGATTTTATTTGTGAAAAAGCCTTTATTTTCCCCGCGTTATTTGCTGACGGGACTGTGGTGTCCTGCGACCAGGACTTTAATGCCCGGCAAGTCTATGGAAATCTAACCGTCAGTGGGTCATTTGCAGACATATGGTGGGGAAACAGAGCGAAAAAAATCCGGGAAACAA
>CAZIQW010000183.1:1974-5243 GCA_964541585.1 uncultured Dehalococcoidales bacterium
AGCCATTGCAGAAGCTGTCCTTTCAAGGACCGCCCGGTTACAGACTGCAGCATTCTCTATCTGGATTTACAAAAAGAGGGCGGCTCAAAGGATAGTCTTAAAGAAAAATAACAAAGTTGATTTGACTTTTTTCCTTTTGAATCTGAATTATTTCATCTGCCTGCCCCGGGCAGTTTATCGAAAAAACTCAGAGACCTCCAGAGCGCTCGTTGCCCTTTATCCGGGATATTGAGGTGATATTTAATACTGGCTTTCATTAGCCAGTATCTCACCAGTGAATGGTTGGCAATTTTTCTGAATAACCTAATCCTTTGCGGATGCATACGTTTGTATTCGGTATCACTTACGTGGTGGTCTATCTCGAGGAAAAAACTTTTTTTTATCCGGACCCCCCGGCCATACAAATCCATCTCCAGGATATTATCCTCGTTGATAACCTGTCCGTTCCTGAACTCATAGCACCTGAATTGTATTCTTTCCAACGCTTCACGGGTTAATAAGAGACAACCGGCACCTGCCAGGCCGATTCTATTGTTCTTGAATCGATATCCGCTGAAAACCGCCCCGTAACCCGGCATTTCATGTTTCATTATGCTGATGACCTCAGGATTAAAGGTCATGTCCGCGTCCAGATATAAAAGAGCTCCGGCATCAGTATTTGTTAACAGATAATGGCGGATAGCTTCTCTGCCGCAGGCGATATTCCATAACCTGCTTTTGCTGTAAGCAGGTTTTTCAACGTCAAAATATATAACTTTGCCTCTGAGATTCCGGCGTCTGATTACAGATTCCAGTTCCTCTAAATAATCCACTTCAGCAGTAGCCATAATTAATTCAGATGCTGGGTATCTCAGATGAATCTCCTGTTGATTAGCCAGGAATTTATCAAGAACATAAGCCCCGCTGCGGTATATCAAGGTGCCGATTAATATATACATGTTTATATCCCGTACCAGTATTCAAGAAGATAAAATTCACTGCAACTTATCAGCTTCCGGTATTTCAAGGTTGCCGGGTAAACGGTATTGAAGAATACAAACATGTATATAGACTCAACTATGCAATTGATGGTATTATTATGCATATTATAGCATAATAGCTGGATTCGAAAGGCTAACACAAACGAGAAAACTATCAACCAGCCCGGATTTAGCCAGGATAAACGGTTTTCCGAAATAACTTAATGAACACCGGATGATATCTCGACATGTCACAGAAAGATGTTTGCATTATCCTGCCTGCGCTGAATGAAGAACTGGCCATAGGCAAAGTCATTGATGAAATCCCGCGCGGCGAGATAGAAGAGCTCGGTTACCGGGTAGATGTGCTGGTTGTGGATGGAAACAGCACTGACCGGACTTTACAGGTCGCCCGGGAAAAGGGAGCCCGTATACTGGTCGAAAGAAGAAGAGGTAAAGCGCAGGCTTTCAGAACAGCCCTCAAAACCGTAACAGCGGATTACATATTTATGCTCGACAGTGATTTCACCTATCCTTCAACCCATATTCCGGACATGCTTGAGGCACTGAAAGACTATCCGGTCGTCATAGGATCAAGGCTCAACGGGCAGCGTGAAAGAGGTTCTTTGAGATGGATAAATTTTCTTGGCAACCATCTATTGACATGGCTGGCTAATAATCTATACCGTACCAGGATAAGCGATTTGTGCACGGGGTACTGGGGATTTAGAAAAGAAGTAGTCCAGGCTCTGGATCTGACTTCTAATGGTTTTCAACTGGAAGCTGAGCTTCTGGTTGAAACAGCCAAAAAGGGCTTTCAAATTGGGGAAATAACCATATCATATCGCTCTCGACAGGGAAAAGCCAAGCTCAGCGGTTTTAAGGACGGCCTAAAAATCGCCCATCTGTTAATTAGCCGGAGGTTTCATTCCTGAGCATTATTCGGAAAATTCCAGGCTCCCGGCATCTGAATCTCACTGCCGATATCAAACCATTTTTCCGTAAAGAAAAAACCATCGACTTCATCTTCTTCTACCAGATAAGCAATAAATCTACCCAGAGAATCAATTTTCCCCTTCAGACAATAATCAATGCACAGCCGCAGCACTCGGGGAGGAAAAATATAGCATGCAGTAGCGATTAGAGATGAGTCCGGACGGACCGGTTTTTCTGTAAACTCGATTATCTTGCGTTCCTTCATTTTAATGACACCAAAATCCCGGGCCTTCTCCGGGGCTCCGGTTTCATAAACAGCCACCAGTGTGTTAACACCGTCATAGGCAGAGATGAAGCGGTTTATATCAAATTCAAAATAATTATCCCCGGCGATAACCAGAAGGTCTTCGTTTATCTGTTTAATCTGCGCCCAATAATTGATTGATTCCAGAGCGCCTAACTTCTGATACTCGCTCCAGGCACCCTCAACCAATAGCTCTACCTTCCGGTTAACTGACTTCTGCCAGCCAAGCAAATCAGCTTCAAATTTTTTATTCGTGGTTACCAGAATTTCAATGTTCCGGGGGATACGATCTACAATGTGACTGATTAACGGTCTCCCACGGTATTCCAGCAAAGCTTTTGCTCTTCCTCCGGTAAGTTGAGATATTCTTTTACCAAACCCTCCGGCAAGAATCAGGCACTTCATCATCAATTCTCCATTATTTTTATGAAGGCAAGTGATTAACGATTTCAGTATAAAAGAAGCCTGACCGGATTGGCAACCGATATTGGAATAATACGCGTCGGTACCGTCTTTCCTGGTGAGAAATATTTTTCTATTATATACAAAATGAACCCATCTGCTATAATACTAATGTTTAATTAAGAGAACAGGCATTCTCAACTTTATAAACCGTTTTATCACCGTTTGATTTGGGCAGCTGAAATTGGATCTGACAAAGAGCAATATAAGAATAACTGAGCGTTTGGAGCAGAGTAATTCAAGCCTTTTCAAGCGCAGAGCAGTGGAAGCTGGGGTATTGCTGGCGATTATCGCAGTTGCCCTGGTCTTGAGAGTAATCCCTTCTTATGAAATAGTCCTGGGCTCCGAATGGGTCAACTATCAGGGAGCCGATTCCTGGTACCATGTCCGGCTTATTGAAAATCTGCTCCAGCACTTCCCCGACAGGACAACCTTCGATCCCTATACTTACTTCCCTCATGGACAGTCTGTTTTCTTCGCCCCTCTTTTCGATATGATAATCGGATTTTGCGCCTGGGTCGTCGGACTGGGTTCTCCATCCCCTCGAATCATTGAGACTATAGATCGGAAGAGCGTCGTGTAGGGAAAGAGTGTAGGATAGGGTGGTG
>CAZIQW010000184.1:0-5208 GCA_964541585.1 uncultured Dehalococcoidales bacterium
CCCCCCCACCCACACCCTATCCTACACTCTTTCCCTCACGACGCTCTTCCGATCTCCTTCAGCACGCCGCATTTTGAGGGCGAACCCGTCCGGAATTTTCTGAAGACTATCAAGTCTCCGGTAAACTATCTTGATTTTGAGACCATCAATCCGGCCATTCCCCTTTACGATGGAATCCGGCCTTACCAGAAAGTACCCTTCCAGTTTTCCCTACACGTGTTGAACGACGCTGCTTCTCTGCAACATTATTCTTATCTTGCTGAGGGCGCGGCAGACCCCCGTCCGCAGTTTCTTAAAAAATTAAAACAGTCCATTAGCCCTTCCGGTAGTATTGTGACTTATAATCAATCCTTCGAAGAAGGAGTCTTGACAGAACTGGCAGGGTCCTTCCCGGAGTATGGAGAGTGGATAAACAGGATTCGCAGCCGGATGATAGACCTGCTGGTACCGTTCCGGAGCTTCCACTATTATCATCCGGCGCAAAATGGCAGCGCTTCCATCAAGAGCGTACTCCCGGCTTTAACCGGTAAGGGGTACGCTGGCCTGGCAATATGCGAAGGAGACGCCGCCAGCCGGGCTTTTTTGAACATAACCTGTGGTGAAGTTACCGAAGAAGAAAGGAGACTTGTCCGCGGCGAGCTCGAAAAATATTGCGGACTGGATACTGAGGGGATGGTCTGGATAGTCGAGAAACTGAATACACTTGCCTTCAAGAACTGATATCTTTATACTGGATTTCATACGGGAATCTTATTGAGCCCATCGCAAAATATTGATATTTAACTATGGAGGAATTAAGTTGGTAAACAGAAAAAGCATCTCGTTGGCCGTAATAGCGGTTTTATCAGTTGCACTTTTGTTGCTTAACGGCTGCGTTCCCGCGCAGGAGGGAGAAACCGGCGGGTTTAACCTGACAGCCGTTATTATGGTAGTAGTTTTGATTGCTCTTTTCTATCTCCTGATACTCAGGCCGGTAAGGAAGCGGCAGAAGGAGCAGCAAAAATTGCTGGCTGACCTTAGAATCGGAGATCAGGTAATTGCGGCCGGAGGAATCTATGGCATTATCGAAAGTATGGATGATGAATCCCTGGTTATCCGGGTGGAATCCGGGGCCAAAATACGAGTAATCAAACAAAACCTGATGCTCAAGCGCACGCTAAATTAGAATTTGTCCAATTTGCTTCTTGTTCTGGCTGGTCATTTCCACCCCGAATATTCTATTCCGAATGTTAAAAATGGAATATTCGGGGTGGTGATGTTTCTATCAGGCAATATTAATATTCTTTTTGCACATTTTACACAGTAACTTTTTCACGGGCTTGCAACCGCTTCACCGGATTCGGTTCCCTTTCCACGCGGTAGTCACGCTGGTGCACCTTGATATTCTCTTCGATGACCTTCTGGCTGGGTATAAAGCCCATACTGTCATTTACCGCTTTCTGATACATTTCATATCGGGATTTATCCGGGACATCGGCTAGCGGCATAAATTTCATTTCGGATGATGTGTAGTCCACCTGGGAGGCCAGGATTTGACGCACATAATCAACATTGGACTGGAAAGTGGTCAGAACGGGCAGCTCACTGGGCAGCATCTCGGCCGGGTCTTTCTTTTCATATTTTTTCATCAACTCCCTGGCTACTTTCAGATGCTCTATCTCTTCGTATAAATGACGCTCCCAGATTTTCTTGATCCGGTCGTCCGGCTCGGATGACCAGCACGAATAATACATATAACATTCGTTATACTCATGCATGACCATCATTTCAAGCCAGCTTGAAGTAGGATCAGCCAGAGATTCATAATGACTGACATGCTCTTCTTCCACCTGACCTATCTCTGCATACAGTCCCCGTGCCAGCATATTCTCGGTCCGGTTGCCTATGGTCATATAAAGGTTCATGGTCTGCTGTTCTCCGGCCACAATTGTAAGAATGTGCAGTTTGGTCAGAATGTCTGCTTTATTCTTGTCAATATGTTTGGTCAGGTTATCAAAAGGATGCCGGTGTTCGGCATAAGTTGGACGCCCGGGTGTGATTTCAGTCAGTTCTTTAACTATTTTGCCGGCCTGCTTGCCTTCTGTAAGCTCCATCAAATTGGCATACCGGTAAAGATGGTCGAAGTCTTCCAGTAGAGCGAAGTCCAGAGCAGCTTTGACATACGGATCCGGCTCCGTCCTGGCCAGCCAGGCAGTCAGATCGACAGCTACCTGCTCATAACCGACTGTTACTTCCAGATTGCTTTCATTACCCGGGACCAGCCAGTTCACCATCTTCTGTTGCTGCTGCTCTATTGCCCTGGTCATTGCCAGACTTTTCTTTAGCTCGATATTGTTGGTGTGCCGGTTAAACTGATGCTTGAAGATAGCCGCTTCTACCTCAATGCCGTTCATCAGAATGATTCGGGTACGTGTATAAGGATGAACAGCATTTTTATCGTAGGGGGTCACATTTAATTCAGACCAGCTGTGAATCTGTTGTTCTAAAGGTATACCCTGTTCTTCCAATGGATTAAAACCCATATTTACCCTCCTGAGATTTGATTTTTCCTTGAAATCTCGACTTTACTTAATTGTATCCCGTCCGGCTCTTTGTTTTATCCGTTATATTAGTTAGTTCATCTCAATATTATCAGGATTGAGTACTGTTGAAATCAGAACGGAATTCAAATAAAAAAGTCGGTATTACCCAAAAAGATGCGTAATACCGGCTTTGGACTCCTTAAAGTGACTCTACTGACTTAAACAAACGATTGGAATTTATCCCGGGTCGCGCCGCAGATAGGACATTTTTCCGGAATATCACCCTCATGTGTCCAGCCACATACCGTGCATATCCGTACCGGCCCCAGCTCGATATCTCTGTTCGCAGAATCGATGTGTTTTTTGGCTTTGTCGAAAAGCTCCGCATGGGTTTTTTCCGCCGAAAGAGCATAATTGAAACTTCTTTCTGCCCCCTTCTCTCCCTGATATTTCGCAGTCTCCAGGTAAGTGGGATACATTTCATCTATTTCATAAGTCTCTCCCATGATGCCTCCCTGAAGGTTCTCTGAAGTACTCCCCAGTCCGAATACTGCCATTGAATTACAGGGGTGGTCCCCGAATTGTTTTTTTAGCTCATTAAAGTGATTTGTGGCGTGGATGGTTTCTGCGGCAGCTATCGCACGAAACAATCTGGCCACATTGGGAAATCCATCCTTTTCGGCCTTATCTCCCCAGATGATGTACCGCATGTACGCCATGGATTCTCCTCCATGTGCATTACGCAGGTTGGCAGCGGTGGTTGCGTGCATTATGTAATCCTCCTCCTGAAATCATTATCGTTTCTGTTCTCTTCTTATCATTATATTTCACAACAATCCCGTAATTGCGTCATCTTATATATCGAATATATAAAACATCCTGTGAAGAACTTGATAATTGAAGCAGCGATAACTTCTAGCCCCGGGGCTTATTCCGTCTAAGGATAAGGAATTCCAGGAATCTCTGGCACATTTGCCCGATATTCCCGGCAATCATGACTCCGCCTGAACCGGTCTCATTACCAGAAGCGGACTTTTTGCAACTGAGAGTACCTTCTCTGCCACGCTGCCGAAAACCCAGCGGGAAAGGCCGGAGCGTCCCCGTGTGGTCATTGCTACCAGGCTTACCGGATTGGACCCCAGATAGCTGGTTATCTCTTCCGCGGCCTTGCCAAACCGGTATTCATACCGCACTTTGAACCTTTCCTCGGTTTTTCCGGTTGTTTGCTGTTCCAGATAGAGACGGCATTCCTTTTCTCTCTTTTCTGTCTCCTGCTGTACATACTTCTCCCACTTTAACGGCCTTTCGGGCGGATAATCCTGTGGGAGAAGGTGATAGGTCAGCGGAGCTTCTACCTCGGCAGGTTCACAAACACTCATCAGCACCAGTTCGCCCCCGCTTAAAGCAGCGTGATAAGCGGCATAAGGAAGTATTTGTTCTGCCAGTTCCGAACCATCAAGTAACACCAGAATTGATTGGTCGTATCCCTGACCATCGGCATTATCAGTATTATTATAATCAAAAGGCTTGACCAGCCTGACCGGCCGGTTTGAGTAACTTACCACTCTATCAGCTACACTCCCGAGCAGCCAGTGCCGGATGCCGGAATGGCCGTGAGTGGACATGGTAATCAAATCTATTTCATTCTCATCGGCGTATTTCAGTATTTGAGAGGCCGGGTCTCCGCTGACGCTAATGGTTCTGATTTTAACTCCCGGCTGACTTATCTTATATTCAGGGCTATGCTGGGTTATTGTTTCAGCCATCCGCTTCAGATAATCTTCCTCGGAAGACAACTTACTGGAGTAGACACGCATTAATATTAACTCAGCCCCGGTTTTTTGAGCCAGCCATACCGCGTAGTCGATGGGTTTTTCTCCCGGTCTCGAACCATCGAGAGGGACCAGAATCCTGCGATAACTGCCTTTTTTCATTATTACTCAATCCTCATATACCGATTACTGAAAGATTATTATGTTAAACCAATCCAAGATGTCGTTGTTTCATCTGCTCGGCATGAATGTCCGGACCAATCCAGAATTATGAATATTCCGGATACCTCGGGATAAACCGTTCCTTGCCGCCTTTCCCCTCCAGCTTATACCTCATACTTATAATTATACGTTTAACAGCAGGTTCGGAGGGATATTGTTTCCTCTTTTCCAGATGATGCAACAATCATTTTGCATCTTCATTCCGGACGCTTTGACAAAACGTACTTGAATATGCTATAAAGAATTCACATCCTGTTATAACATCGGATAAGAAGTAATATACGAACTTTAAAATACAGTACTGTCAACATAGCTATAAGGAGTAACCTTTTGTTTAACCAAGAACAACAAAATGATCACGATGAGATGTTCCTTTTATGGGTCCTTCTGGCTCAAACCAGGGATGCCATAAGCAAGGCCAGACATAGAGAGCTGGAACGCTGGAATATCAATCGAGAAAGACGTTCAATCTTGTGGTGTCTTGCCAATAATGGCGGTGAATCAACCCCGGTTGAAATATCCCGCCAGCTCTTAAAAGAAATCAATTCTGTATCCGAGATGCTTAAAAGAATGGAAGAGCAGGATTTGGTCATCAGAGGAAAAAGAAACGGCAAAGAAAGTATGATTGTCCGTCTGACACCCAAAGGGGAAGCTATACTCAACCAGTCCCGCTATAATGAGACTGACCCCCG
>CAZIQW010000185.1:0-5185 GCA_964541585.1 uncultured Dehalococcoidales bacterium
CCCGAAATGGGCCAGCATCATCTCACCCATCCGGCTGTCAATAATTGATTTTCTGGATGCTGAGCCTATTTCGCCGGACGGACAGCGGTAAGCCGTGAGGCGTACGTTTCTTAAACTAACTCCCTGAAGGCTTTTTGCCAGTTCGGCTTCTTTTACTGCCAGAGGGACCAGTCCGGGTCTTAATCGTACTATTGAGTGTCCCAGGGCTTCTGCCATACGATAGCCGTCGCCTGTAGAACCTGTGGCCGGCCAGGAGGCGCCCCCGGTTGCCAGTATTACAGCTCCAGCCGGATAGGCATCCTTCCCGGTCTGGACTCCGGTTATCTCTCCATTCTCAACAGTAATTGTCTTGACCCGCGTGTTTTCCCGTATCATTACCCGGTGGTCCGCCATGTAATGCACCAGTGCCCTGACTACATCGCGGGCATCATCAGATACCGGGAAAATACGGCCTCCCCTTTCTGTTTTGGTCTCCACTCCATATAATTTCAGTAAAACCAGTAGTTCTTCACGGAAGAATTGGTTGAAGGGACTATAGAGAAACCGGCCGTTAATCCCATAAGCGGTGATGAAGTCTTCAATCTCTCTGGCATTGGTGAGGTTGCAGCGGGTTTTTCCGCTGACCAGGATTTTCTTGCCCGGCTGCTCCATTTTTTCCAGGAGAAGAACCTTAGCTCCCTTCTCCGCTGCTCTGCCTGCCGCCATCATCCCCCCGGCGCCGGCGCCGATGACTATAATTTGTCTGTTTTCCATATCTTTTGTCAAAGACTAAGCTAGCACACTTTCAGTTGTATATTCAAATAACACGGTAATCTGCTGTCAGCAGTCAGGTTTCAGCAGGGTGAAATAAAGAGACTGCCAGCACTCCTTTTTCCCATGGTTATTTTTCTCCCCTAATTCTACTATAATAGTTAGGGTATATTTTAACCGGTAATCCTTTCACAGGCAGGTGAAGTATGACTGAAGAGCTCGAGGAAATCAAGTCCAAAATTGAAAAATTAAGGGAAGAAATAAATCATCATAACTATCTCTACTATGTGCTGGATGCCCCGGAAATCAGCGATGCCGAGTATGACCAGCTGATGCATGCCCTCCGTAACCTGGAAGAACGGTATCCACGTTTCGTAACACCGGATTCTCCAACTCAGCGGGTGGGGGCGGCCCCGGTTCAGGCCTTTGGTGTCGTGGAGCACCGTATTCCGCTTCTATCACTGGCCGATGTGGGCAATGATGAGGAACTGGATGCCTGGTATAAACGGGTTACCAGACTGCTGAACGGAGAGAAGTTCAATTTTGTCTGCGAGCATAAGATTGACGGACTTGCCGTGTCTTTAACGTATATCAACGGCAAATTGGAAATCGGGGCTACCCGGGGTGACGGTTCCCGGGGAGAAAATATTACTCAGAATATCAGAACCATTCGCAGTATTCCCATCGCTATTCCGGGAAGTGCTCCCTCACGTTTTGAAGTGCGGGGCGAGGTATTCTTACCCAAATCCGGATTTAGGAAGGTCAACGAGGAGCGCGCTGCCGAAGGACTACCGTTATTCGCCAACCCCCGGAATGCTGCTGCCGGCTCGGTACGTCAGCTGGATTCTCGCGTTACAGCCAGACGACCCCTGGATATGTACATTTATCACCTGGGATGGATAGAAGGAAATTCTATAAGGGAGACTCATTGGGAGAATCTAAAATATCTGGAATCCCTGGGATTTAAAATCAACCCGCGCAACAGACTGGTGGAAGATATCGAGCAGGTCAAGGATTATTATCGGGAATGGACCGAAAAGAGAGAGAGCCTGGTCTATGAGGCCGACGGCATCGTGATAAAAATCAACCAGCTCCGCCTTCAGGAGAAGCTGGGGTCTGTCGGAAGGGAACCCCGCTGGGCGATTGCTTACAAATTTCCACCCATTGAAGGTAATACTGTTCTCAAAGATATTGAAATCAGCGTCGGCAGGACGGGAACTCTGAATCCGGTAGCGGTGCTGGACCCTCCGTTGGCGGTAGGCGGGGTCGTCATCAGCCGGGCAGCTTTGCACAATGAAGACGATGTGCGCCGGAAAGACATCCGTATCGGAGATACAGTGGTTGTAAGACGCGCCGGGGATGTGATACCGGAAGTAGTTGGACCGGTACCGGGCAAACGCACCGGCAGTGAAAAGGAATTTGATCTGCTGGAAAGAATCGATGGTAAGTGTCCGTCCTGCGGCTCCCAGGTATTCCGTGTTGAAGGTGAAGTGATGTATTATTGCCCCAATGCCGCCTGTCCGGCCCAGCTTCAGGAACATCTCCAGCATTTTGCTTCCCGTTCTGCCATGGACATCCGGGGTATAGGTGAATCGATGGCGGCGGTTCTAATACGGGAAAACGTGGTTAAAGCAGATAAATCCAACGGCGAAATTGTATACCGACCGCTGCAGGATGTGGGAGATATCTATAATCTCGATAAGGATAAGATGGCTGCTCTGGAGAGGATGGGAGAGAAGAGCGCTTCCAAATTGATTGAGCAGATTCAAAATAGCAAGAAACGCCCCCTGCCCAGGGTTTTTTATTCTCTGGGCATACGGCATGTCGGAGAAGAAATGGCTGAGCGGCTGGCAAAGCGTTTTAACAGCATCGATGAGCTGATAAAGGCCTCTTTCGAGGATTTGACCGCAGTCCCGACCATCGGTCCCAAAATTGCGGAAAGTGTTATCGACTTCTTTAAATTGGAGCGAAACCGGTTTATTATAGAGAAGTTGAGAAAGGCAGGCGTACAGCTGGAGCAGGAAGCAAAAGCGAAAGCTGGGGAATTGCCGTTAGAAGGACTTGAGTTCGTTATCACCGGGAAGCTGGAATCGTTTAGCCGGGAAGAGGCTGAGGAGAGAATCAAAGCTCTCGGCGGTATGGCCAAGAGCGATGTCACCAGGAAAACTAATTATCTCGTAGTCGGTGAAGACCCCGGTTCCAAAGTGGCCCGGGCAAAAGAGATGGGAGTCAAACAAATCTCTGAAGACGAGCTTCTACAATTCCTGGACAAGAGGAAACAAGGACAGCAAAGGTTATTATGAAGCTAATCGTCGGACTGGGCAACCCTGGAAGAGAATATTCTACCAACCGGCATAATATCGGCTTCCTGTGCCTGAATCATTTTGCCAGATTACACCGGATAACCCTGGATAAAAAGCAGGGTAAAGCCAGGGTGGGCGCCGGTACCGTTGCCGGAGAAACAGTGGTTCTGGCCAGGCCGCAAACATACATGAACCTCAGCGGTCAATCGGTTAGTCTGCTCATGCAGAAATATAAGTTGGTGCCGGATGATTTGATTGTGATTCATGATGACCTGGACCTGCCCCTGGGGAAAATCCGTATCCGGAAGGGCAGCAGTGCGGGGGGGCACAATGGAGCAAAATCCATCATTGCCTGTTTGGGGACACAGGACTTTATCCGTATTCGTGTTGGTATCAGCCGTCCGCAAGCAGAAGGTGAAGCAGAGTGCGCTATCGTTGACTACGTTCTGGGTGACTTCACAGCAGATGACAGGCAGGTTATTGAAAATACCATCCGTAAAGTCAGTGATTCCATTATTTGCCTTTTAACCGAAGGCCTCACCGCAGCCATGAACAAATTCAACTAGCCTTGCAAGGCCACTAATTGCATGTTAATATTCAAATCGTTGAGGTAGTCCGTTATTGATTTCAGATATTGCCGGGTATATCACTCGCCGAGAAGGAAAGAAATTCCTTAAGCTGGAAGAATATTTTAATGATTCCGGGATTAACAGCCGGATTCTGAGGCAGGGAGAAGAGCTATCCCTCTATATCCATATCCCCTTTTGCCGGAAGCTCTGTCCTTTTTGCTGCTTTAACCGTTATCTGTTTAAAGAAGACAAGGCCAGAGAATATTTTATCAGCCTGAGGAAAGAACTGGATATTTACATTGACCGGGGTTTTACTTTCTCAGACTTTTATTTCGGCGGAGGCACTCCTACCATCCTGATGGATGAACTGCTGTCCTTCATTGATTACCTCAAAAAGAAATTCACCGTAAGAGCCATTTCGCTGGAAACTACTCCGGCTGAGCTTACACCGGAAAACGTAGCGCTGCTGAAGGCAGCGGGGGTTAACCGGCTTTCTCTGGGGGTGCAGAGTTTTGATGATGAGATGTTGAATTCAATGGGGCGGACAATCTGTACAAGTGAAGAAATCCGGGAAAGCATCCTTCTGGCACAGGGTCAATTTGCGACTGTCAACATAGACTTGATTTTCAATTTCCCATTCCAGACTCTGGAGAAATTTGAATCGGATGTAGCTGCCTTCAAGAATCTGGGGATAGACCAGGTCACCTTTTATCCCCTCATGCCCTCTCCCCATAAAAAAAGCGCCCTGGAACGAAAATTCGCCAGTGTAAACAACTCATTCGAAAGGAAATACTATAATATCATTCTCAGGGATATTTACGAACAGGGCTATCAGGCATCAACTGTCTGGTGTTTCTCCAGGGGTGACCGTCTGATAGATGAATACATTGTGGATTATGCCGACTACGTCGGAATTGGCTCAGGGTCGGTAAGTCTGGTAAACGGAATGTTTTATGTAAACTCCTTTTCTCTGGACAGATACTCCGGAATGCTGCGTGACGGTCATTTGCCCGTCGTACGCTGGCGCAATCTTTCCGAAAAGGAGTATTTACGCTATTATTTTTTGACCAAACTTTTCGGTACCCGGGTGAATAAAAAACAGTTCCGGCAGCAGTTTAGCGCTGATATCTATAGCAAGCTGGGCGCTGAGACGAGATTACTCAAGCTGGCCGGGGCCGTTACAGAAAAAGGTGATGATATTCTGGTTAGCCGGAAAGGAATGCATACGGTTAGCGTCATGATGCGTGAATTTTTTGCTGCACTGAATACCTTGCGGGAATACTGTATCGAAAAACAGGTTTAGCAGTCTGAATTTGGGATATACTGAAATTATGGAGAATTGAGACTACCCGCGAGAGAAAGCTCGATATGGAAATTCCTTTTGCACGCTGGTATCCGGTTATCCCACAACGTCGTTCCAGAAGAAAATATGATAAATCCCTCCCTATTCCTGCCGATATTATATCCGGACTGAAAAAAGTATGTGCCGATTTCAAGCCCTTCCCGTCTGGCAGGGCTGAGCTGGTAATTGAGCCTCCGGACGAAGTTTTTAAAGGAGCTGTA
>CAZIQW010000186.1:0-1078 GCA_964541585.1 uncultured Dehalococcoidales bacterium
CCCCCCCCCTATCCTACACTCTTTCCCTACACGACGCTCTTCCGATCTGGGGGCACCAACTCCGTTATCTACGCGGTGCAGTTCGGCGAGGGCGCCCTGTGCGGGCTGACTTCCCCGGGACACATGACGGTGGAGCCGATAGGGAGCCTGGAGACAAAGGATGCCAGCCGGACCCGCATCAAGTGGTACTGCTCCCTGGCGCTGTTTTCCACGCTCAAGGCGGCCGCTCTCATCGGCGTGCAGGACTAGAGAAAAAGGAGGAGTAATCAGTTCCCGGTTTTCAGCGGCTTCTCTTTTCCGAAACTGAAAACTGATTACTGAGAACTGAAAACAGACATGGGCGTAAAAATCATGCGACTGGCAATCGATACCGGGAGGATGGACCTGGCGGCACATGCACTGGTACTGGCAGCGGTACAGTCTGGATTAAGAACTGAAGACGGAGATAACCTGAATGAAAAAGGACACCGGGGTTACGGCAAAGAAGAGGGGCCGGAAAACGGTCCCGCGGAATAGAAAGGGCGGGAAGAAAGCTACCGGCTCCGGAGGGGTTCCAGGGGAAGGGCTATATAATAAGGTAATGGATGAGGCGGAACAGCTCGATTTCGATATTGCCTCCGGAGTCGACGGCATCGACGACGAGATAGCGCTTCTCAGGGTAAAAATAAAAAGCATCCTGGAAAATGAACCGGATAACATCCGGCTCATAATGGCGGCTACCAGCATGCTGGCGAAGCTGGTGAAGACCCGTTACAGCATTACCCGGGAACAAAAGACAGGTCTGAAAGAGGCCATTCAGAATGTGATTAAAGACATCGGCATACCCCTGGGAATCGATGTACTGATGCGGAAGCAGTAGAGAGGAGCAGCTAAAAGTTTAGAGCTTAAGGTTAAAGCTATTCCCCCCGCCACGCCAGATTCTGTGTACCCGGGTCCTCACACGACCGGAGCTCGAAGCTCGAAGGAGAGAAGGAGAATGAATTTGACCGAGATGAGAACGATAGTCCGGCGCAACCTGATGGATGAGGACCCGGCCGGTTTTTCTTTTACCGATGATGCTCTTGACCGTCATATTGCC
>CAZIQW010000186.1:1088-5163 GCA_964541585.1 uncultured Dehalococcoidales bacterium
CAGTCAAGGACTTTTCGGACAGCATACCGCTGACGCAAAAAGTATTCCTGACGACGACTGCCGGAGAACGGGAAATCTCGATAGCCGGACTGGCGGACCGGGTCATGATAGAAGCGGTGGAATACCCGGTTGGCCAATATCCGGCCCGGTACAGGCAATATTCCCTCTGGGGGGACAGTCTTACCATCCTGGGGGAAGTGCCGCCGGACGGTTCTGACTGTGCCGTCTACTACGGAAAGCTGCATACCCTGAGCGAGGCTGCTTCAACCATACCGGCCCAATACGAGGAACTGGTGGCCGGTGGCGCTGCGGGATATGCCGCCGTAGCCTGGGGGGCTCGTGCCATAAACCGGGTCAATACCGGCGGCAGCAATACCGGCAAGGACTGGGAAGGGTGGGGCAGGGCGAGACTGGAATATTTTCGGTCGGTGCTCAAACGGATCAGCCGGAAGAACCGGGTCAGGGTACGGAGATTATACCGGGAAGAATAAAGGGAACGGCATGTCGGATCTGGAAAGGACAAGTCTGAGGCCGTACCAGGTGGAGATAGGTCGGGCGATACTGGAGAGCGTGTTCCAGGAAAAGGGACTGACTGTTACGATAGAAATCGCCCGGCAGGGCGGCAAGAACGAGCTTTCCTCGCAGCTGGAGGCCCTGCTGCTGGCCTACCATGCGGACTCTGCCGAAAACCTGATCAAGTGCTCGCCGACCTTCAAGCCGCAAACGGTGGTCTCCATGATGCGGCTGAAGGAAAAGCTCGACACGGCCGGGCTGGGCGGCAAGTACCAGACGGAGATGGGGTACATCATCCGGCTGGGCGACTGCCGGGCCATCTTTCTTTCGGCCGAAGAAGGAGCCAATGTCGTCGGCAATACGGCGCATGTTCTCCTGGAGGTGGATGAAGCCCAGGACGTGGGCGAAGAGAAGTACACCAAGGAATTCAAACCAATGGGCTCCACCACCAACGTGACCAATGTCCTCTACGGGACCACCTGGGACGATGATACCCTGCTGGAGAAGATGAAGCAGGGCAACCTGGAGCTGGAGCGGAAGGACGGGATACGGCGGCATTTCCGCTACGACTGGCAGGAAGTGGCCAAATACAACCCGAATTACCTGGCTTATGTAGAGGGGGAAAGGGAGCGGCTGGGGGAAGAGCATCCACTGTTTCGGACACAGTACCGGCTGCTGCCGATACGGGGAGGCGGAGGCTTGCTGGACCATATCCAGAGGGCCCAGCTGCAGGGGAGCCACTGCCGGCGGCATGCTCCGGAGCCGGGCAAGCTCTATATCGCCGGCATCGACCTGGCCGGGGAAGCGGAAACCGGGGAAGACGATTTCCTGAAATCGCTCAAGCCGAAACAGGATTCGACCGTTTTCACAATCGGAGAAGTGGAGTTCAATAAACAAATCCCAAGATACAATAACCAGGAAATAACCAGGAACCAAAGCCCGATCTCTCCTTTGCCCCAAACTAGAGGCTGGAAGCTGGAAACTAGAAGCTTGAAGATAGTGGAACATTATGCCTGGACCGGGAAAAAGCACCCGGAGCTGTATCCGCAGCTGATAGACCTGATAAAGAATGTCTGGAACTGCAAACGGGTGGTCGTGGACGCGACGGGCATCGGGGAGCCGGTGGCCTCCTTCCTGCACAATGCCCTGGGTTCCCGGATAGTCCCCTTCAAGTTTACCGCGCAGTCCAAAACGGAGCTGGGCTTCAACCTGCTGGCGGCCATCAACTCCGGAGGGCTGAAGATGTACGCGGCGGATAACTCCCCCGAATATAAAGAATTCTGGTTCCAGATGGAAAAAGCGAAGGGACATTACCGGCCCAGCCAGACCATGAACTTTTATGTGAATCCTTCCGAGGGGCACGACGATTATTTAATGAGCCTGGCGCTGCTGGTGGAAGCCGCCCGCGATTACAGCCCCCGCCAGGCGAAGGGGAAATGAAGAGGTAAATCCTAAACTCTAATATCCAAACTCTAAACAATATCTAAATTCAAAATACTAATAAACCAAACGTTTTGAATTTGGGGGTTTCGGTAATTTGAATTTGTTTAGAGTTTAGAGCTTCGGTAATTAGAATTGAAACTTGAGGTAACTATGAAAACACTAACAGCTACACTTTTAAATGCCCAGAAAGCAGCCGGCCGGATACCGGCGGTCTCGGTTAAGGCCCGGAACCTGCTGTGCGGCGTGGTGAACCTGCAGTGGGAACGGCTGTACAGCGGCGCCGAGCCGGAGGGCCCTCATGCCCTGACCCTGCCGGCTGACGGCTCGCTGATAAGACTCCGGGCCACCCCGGCCACTGACAGCCGCAAGCTCTACCGGCAGCGGGTAACTTCGCCGGGTCCCAACTCCGACTTCAGCCAGTGGAGCTATTTAAACCACTATAACGTGATGGCGGTGGCGGCCTGCTCCCTGGGCTCCGAGGTAAGCCTGTTCTGGCTGAAAAGCAACGCGGAGATAGTGAGGCAGAGCAGCCCGGACAGCGGGGCCACCTGGCCGGTTACCGATTACCCGGGTTATTCCCCGACGGGCACCGGAGTAACCGCGGCCGCAGCGGTCTACAAACCGAACGGTGACCTGGCCCTCTTTTTCACCGACAGCTACAGCCTGTACCTGATAAGGCGGGTCAACAATGCCTGGCAGAACCGGATAACCTGGGACAAGAGCGCCGGCAGCCTCTACGGAGCGGCAGCCGTTTATGACGGGGACTACAGGCTGCTGGTAAGCGGACGTGACAGCTCCGACAACTACAGGCGGTGGAGTCTGGTGTACGGAGCCGGGGGAGAAGTGCCGGCGGGTACCTGGACGGAGCTGAAGACCCTGACCTCGGCGCCGCATGACGGGGCCTATGAGTTCGGGCCGGTCTTCCTGGACAGGCAGGACGTTTACCGGTGTTTCTTTACCGAGAAATACACCGGTGATGAAGCCTGCAGCCGGCCTTACTGGAGCCACACCCTGCCGGGTACCGCTTTCCCGGCCAGCCGGTGGCGGGAGCCGGTACCCTTCGAGACGGAAAGCTCCCAGGGGCTGGCCCTGGCCCATACCGCGGAATATTCCTGGCTGTCTTCACCTGACGGGGTCTGGAGGGCGGGGCTGGGGGAAAGCCTCCTGGACCTGAGTGATGACATATTGATGTTAAAACATACCGCCTTACCGGAAAGCGGCGGAGCGGAAATAGAGCTGCGGAATGACAGGGGACAGTATGCTTCTCCGGGGATTGGCGATTTGGCCGCGCTGTATACCGGCTGCCAGGTAGACTTCAGCGCCGGCTACCGGACTGCCGCGGGAAAGGAATACAGCGCAGGTCTGAGCTTTACCCTGGAGGCTTGCGAGCATACCCGCTCACCGGGGAAAGCCTCCCTGATTCTCTACGCCTCCGACGGATGGGAAGCCCTGGGGAAATGGTCAGCCCGGTACCAGTTCCGCTGGAACCAGCCGGACCAGTACGGGCAGCCAACCCAGGAAGCCAGTGTGAGGGAACTCCTGGCGCAGGTAACCGCCCGCTGCGGGCTCAGGCTGGAAGTGATTTCAGAGTCCGCCGCTGCCTCCGGGTTCTATCCGGACTTCACGATACATCCGGGACAGAGCGGCCGCTCCGTCATCCGCCGGCTGCTCTCCTTCATTCCGGACCTGCTTTTCCTGGAGGGAAACACGGCTTACCTGGTCAATCCCCTGCCGGCAGACGGGGCGGTGTATGAATACGGGATAAGCCACGCCGTGCTGGAAGGGCGATACCGCTCCGGCAGCTGGAGGTATAACCGGGTCAAGGCGGAAGGGGATGGAGTGCTGGCGGAAAGCTTCGCCTGGGGGGAGATAAGAAAGACCGGGGATATCCTGGAAATGGTGGAGGATTTGAACCTGGACACGGCCGCTAAAGCCCAGGCAAGGGGGGAAGCGATACTGAGAGAGGCGGGGATAGAAGCGGTATCCGGGACAATCCGGGTACCGGTGAACTGCGGCCAGCAGCTTTATGACGTGATAGAGATAACGGACCCCGGCGCCGGGCTGGCCGGGTCTAAAAGAAGGATACTGGGGATAAATCTGAATTACAACCCACAGAGAG
>CAZIQW010000187.1:0-5129 GCA_964541585.1 uncultured Dehalococcoidales bacterium
CCCTATCCTACACTCTTTCCCTACACGACGCTCTTCCGATCTAGCGATACTGGTTGCATTCCTTATACTGGGGTTCTTTCTGGATATCATGTCCATATTGCTGATTATGCTGCCGGTCATGTTTCCAATCGTCCAGGCTATGGGTTTCGACGGAGTCTGGTTCGGCGTACTGGTAATGGTTACCGTATTAATAGGACAGATAAGCCCGCCGGTGGGAATCGTGGTGTTTGCGGTCAGCGGGGAGGCCAGGGATGTTCCCGTGATGCGGATATTCAAAGGGGCGACGCCATTTCTCCTGGCAATGGTAGTGTGCCTGGCCATTTTAATAGCCCTTCCCGAAATTTCACTGCTTTTACCCGGCATGATGTATTCGAGTTAGAGAGCATGATTCAGTATGACAGGGCTTCCGGGCGGAGGCTGGAAAGAATACTCAGGCCTTAATCATATCCCAGCACGCTTGAATCACGACATCCTCCGTCTCTTCGCTGTAGTCAACCAGTCCTATCATGACATCACGGATAAAATTGGAAAGAGAGCCTTCTATCAGAGTAAACAACAGGGCGTTCGGCAATTCCTTGAACAAGCCCTCTTTTTTGGCCTTGTTGAATACTTCGTAAAAGGGATACAACAGCGACTTCTGGGGGGTGTTACCCCTGTCTCTCGAGCGTTTAAACGTCCTCAGCGTGGTACCGTACGGGGAATCAATATATTGATTGAAGAAATTAAAAGCCCGGGGATTTTCCAGGCAAAAATGAATATACTGCCGGCACAGTTGAGTAAATTGCCTGTTGGTGGGGTCATCGGTATTAAATCCCCGGGTGAGGTAGGCGTGCATATCTTCTTCGACAAACTGGAACAAATCGTTAATTAATTGCTCTTTGCTTTTAAAATAACGGTAGAGAGTGCCGATGCCAATACCGGCCTCTTCTGCGATTTTAGCTGTCGGAGCGGCATGAAATCCATGGTCGGCAATCAGATGGACGGCTGCGGTGAAAATCGCCAGCTTTTTTTCAGGCATTTCCTGATTATTGACCATTCAAACCCATTTTACTTTCTTAATGTTGAAACAAGTTATCAGATTGAAATAATCAGCCAGCATTAATTATATGCATCACTATAAGACATAATTAATAAATAATCAAATCCTGATAGACTTGTCTGCAGGCTTTTTCATTTTCAATGTCACCAGCCTTCTCACGATAACCCCAGCCTTATTTTTTATCACCCCAGCGAAAGCCGGGGCTACCGCCCGCTTCGAGTGGGCACAGAGGCGGGAAAGGGAGACGGGTAGATTCCGGGTCAAGCCCGGAATGACAACAAAAAGGGGCCGGAATGGCAAAAAAACAGCCGGAATGACAAAGGGAAAAAAGCCGGGATGACAATAATTGGGGCAGTAATGACAAAACAACGGGGCCGCAATGATAAAATGAAAAGACGCTGGACTCATATGCCAAAGGGGGTTCATTTTATCTCCAAACATGCGATAATGGAAGGATGAATAAACCCAAACTTCTTACCGGCAGTCTGGTAACCGTCTCAGTTTCCTACTTTTTCTTCTCCATAAGTTTCTTTCTGCTTATCGTAATTATGGCTGCCTATGCGATGGACCGTTTTGGGGCCTCATCCGGAGAAGCCGGGCTGGCCTCCAGCGTGTTTGTAATCGGCTCCCTGGTTTCGCGGCTGATTTTCGGCAGATGGATTGAGAAGAGCGGCCAGAAGAGGATGCTCTGTCTGGGATTGATTTCGAGTCTGGCTGTAACCTTATTGTATTTTGTGGTTGATAATCTCCTGCTCTTATATGGCGTCCGGTTTCTTCACGGCGCCGCCTTTGGAATTACCACTTCTGCGGCGGCGACCATCGCAGCCAACATTATTCCTCAGGAAAGACGCGGAGAAGGCCTGGGGTATTTCATGCTAAGCGTTACCCTGGGCAATGCTATCGGGCCATTTCTGGGCATGTTTATCTATCAGCATGCAAGCTATGATATAGTTTTTGGGACCAGCACTGCGGCAGCAATACTGAGTCTGGCCATCGGGGCTTTTACCTCGGTCCCGGAAATAAAATTCTCCGCCAGCCAGACCGCAGAGTTAAAGGGATTCAAACTCCGAAACTTCCTGGAGCCAAAAGCGATTCCGATTTCTCTCTTTATGGCAGTGATTATTATGTGTTATTCAAGCGTTACGACCTTTCTCACCCCGTATGCGCGTGACATAGGCCTGCTGGATAGTGCCAGCTTCTTTTTCATTGTTTATTCGGTGGTTATCCTTTTTTCCCGACCCTTTATCGGCCGTTTATTTGACTCGAAGGGCGCCAATATAGTAATGTATCCTGCGATTCTGATATTTACTGTCGGAATGCTGATGGTCAGCCAGTCCTATTCCGGATATATCCTGTTGCTGGCGGGAGCCTTGCTCGGTCTTTCCTGCGGTTCCATTCAGTCCAACGCCCAGGCGATTGCGATTCAGGTAAGTCCCAAGCACCGTCTCGGACTGGCCAACTCCACTTATTTCATTTTCGTAGATCTGGGAGTAGCCATCGGGCCGTTCCTGTTCGGAATACTGCTACCCTTATCCGGCTACCGGGAAATGTATGCCTACTGTGCGGCTGTGGTATTTGTCTGTATTTTTCTATACTACTGGCTGCACGGGAAAAAGGTTACCAGGATGAAAACGGCATCGAGGGAAAGCTAATCAATTCCCGGCCGGGGTTAACGCTGCAGTCGCCTATCTTACCTCCAGGGCGTTCAGCGCTTCCGACGGCAACCGGATGGTCACCGGCTTACCGTAATCGGAGTAATTCACCACGGCATCCAAATCCAAAACCATGCGGTTCAAAGCTTCGGCGGGAGCGTCGCCCGTTTCTTCAGAGATATTCAATTGAATTTCAATCTGCTGCCGGACGGGCAGATAACTGTCGCTGGCTATCCACTGCCTGATATTGAAACCCTCGAGCATTTCGGCGATATCCAACTCGCTCAGGTCCGCCTCTGACTGACCGGCAAAATTCTGGTCAGCCATCCAATTCGAGAGCGAATTCATATCCGGGTTGACATCCAGGATATAACATTCAACGCCTCCGATTGTTTCGCTGCCGGCCAGCTCCACGCTAACAGCGGATTGTAAAAACTCATCCAGACCGGCCATCCGGCTTTGCTGGTCCCAAATTTCGTCGGTTAGCTCCATTCTGGTCCACTGGTCGCCGTAACCGGGGACATCCGCTTTCATATACATCCACCCGCCGGTGGTGTAAATCTCAACGGCCATATCCTGGTTGCCCGCGCCGGGCATTTCCATAGCCATTTCCATGACCAGCGCCATTTCTTTTTCCGGAAGATTAACAGCGCCGTCAGCATCTTGCTGCATCTTCATATTGAGGTCCATGCCGCTGCCAGACATATTAAATTCCATGAACATTTCCATATCGAAATTAAAGGAGGTGATGTTCCCGGCAGCCTTTATCGCATCAGCGGCGATTTCGGCAGCAGTGGGTGTTTTCTTCTGGGCAGAGGCCGGCAGGTCTGACGGAGAGGGGGCAGCCTTCCCGCTGCAGCCAGCCAGGAGGGCAAGGACTGCCGCGAGTAGTATGGCACAGAATATCCAGGATTTCTTCATTTTTAACATTTCAATTCCTATTATTTTTGATTTTGACAGCTGAGGAAAACACTACCCTGAAAGCTCAAGGTCAGCATAATATTATAACACAGCGGCTGAATTATCTGCCAGGTTATTTTAGTCATGCCCTCTGTTTTCCGGCAGGCCGTCTTTAATTACCAGAGCTGCGCTTAATCCCGTGAGGATAAAAATCCCGGCTATCACACCAAAGACCGGACGGAGGCCGATCAGAGGTACAAGTCCGCCCCCCAGTACAGGTCCCACTCCCCTGCCGAAGGCAGCCGCACTCTGGGAGAGGCCGAAGGCGATTCCCTGCCGGGCAGCCGGTACTGAACGGCTGATAAAAGCGTTGGAGGAGATAATGGTACCGCCGATAAGCAGTCCGGTAAGCCCCACGGTAATAATAACCCGGGTTACCGTATCGGACCATATGGGGGGGAGATAGAGCAGGCCGGTGATAACGCAGGAAAATACCAGAATACTTTTGAGGGAAAATCTGGTATCCAGCCGGCCGATTATAAAGGAGGAAATTGAAGCCACCACACCCATCAGCGCGAAAGCCAGGCCGGCGGCGCTGGCCACATTCCCGGTGGGGTTTATTTCGTTTATCAGCAGAGTTATAACCGGTGTTTTCATCATCGGAGCCGTGGTGAACGCGGCAATAATCAATAATAGAGGCAACAGATGGGGTGAAGCAGCCAGACGCAGGGTGCTCAGAAGTGAAGCTTGCTGCCCTTTCGCGGGAGCTTTAAAATTTTCCCGGGTCAAGAAGAGGACCATTAAGCCTCCAATGATAAGGAGGGCACTGGTAACAATAAAGGTAGTGCTGAAGCCGAAATGGTCTGAGAGAAACCCGCCCATAAGGGGTCCACAGCTGTTTCCCGCGTAAACCGACCCCATAAGAATGCCCATAGCAAGCGTAATTTTTTCCCTGGGAGTAACGGTGGCTACCAGGGCTGTCGCGGCTGCGACAGTCCCGGTAAAAATACCCTGCATTATGCGCAGCCCGATGAAGATGTAGACATCGGTTATCAGGACGTACAGTCCCAGAATCACAGCCCCGCCAAACAGGGAGCGAAGAAGCATGGGCTTGCGGCCCCAGCGGTCGGCTGCTACTCCCCAGATAGGTGCAAAGAGAAACACGGCAATACCGCCGCCGCCGATGGCAATGCCGGACCAGAAGGCTGCTTCGGCGCTGGTGAAACTTCCGAACTGCTGCAGATAGAGGGGCAAGAAGGGATTGACCAGGGTAAAACCGGCAACGGCCAGAAATTCAGCCAGAGCGATTACATAGAGATTCCTCCGCCATGACAAAGGTTTCTCAGTGTTCATCAGCAGTCCTAAAAAGACCTGGGCTCGGGCGCCAATCCAGGCCGCCCGGGATATTCACCGGCAATCGCTCTGACTGCAGGGTCATCCAGCGCTGTAAGGCGACCGCGGTCATAGACCTGTTCCTCGCCTACTTTCAGGAGATCGGAAGAGCACACGTCTGAACTCCAGTCACGAGATTCCATCTC
>CAZIQW010000188.1:0-5119 GCA_964541585.1 uncultured Dehalococcoidales bacterium
GAGATGGAATCTCGTGACTGGAGTTCAGACGTGTGCTCTTCCGATCTAGTTCCCGCATTTCCAAGACTCTGGGTGGTTTCGGCAGTCTGCTTAAAGAATTAATAGCCGCAAGCCACGAGATGAATCTGGTGGACTTTTTCGACACAATGGTTACCCGCTCCGGGTATAAGGACTATCTTCTTAATGAAGAAAATGGTGACGAGCGCTGGGATAATGTGATGGAGTTGCGCACAGTAGCCGAGCAATTTCGGGAATATCCGCCATCAGAAGGATTGGCGGCTTTCCTTGAGAGCGTGGCTCTGGTATCTGATGTGGATACCCTGAAAGAAAGCGTAGATAAAGTTACCCTGATCACGCTGCACCAGGCTAAAGGTCTGGAATTCGGCGTCGTATTTATAGCAGGCGCTGAAGAGGGGCTGCTGCCTCACATCCGGTCTTTTGACGATCCTTTACAGATGGAAGAGGAACGGCGTCTCTGCTATGTAGGCATCACCCGGGCTAAGAGCCGGGTCTATCTGGTCCATGCTTTCCGCCGCAATCTGATGGGGCGGAGCACAGTAAACAAACCTTCGCGTTTTTTGCAGGACATACCCGGGAAACTGGTTGCCGGCGGTGACACATGGCAGGCAGCCGAAAGTAAAATTGGCCAGGATATTACCCTGAGTCAGATTAACCGGCCTGCTGAACCCGTGCCGGGATTGATGACACCGGAACTGAAAACAGGAGATCGTGTTCGTCATGCCCATTTCGGAGAGGGTGTTGTAATAAGCTGTACTTCTAAAGGCACGGATAATGAAGTGGTGGTAGCTTTCAACGGGGTCGGGGTGAAGAAATTGCTACTCAGCTTCGCCAAACTCGAAAAAGCAGGATAACTTCGGTTACCAATTCTCGATCGAAAATCTGAACTTAGATGTCATCAGCCTGAATAAATTCGCAACTATCGGATTTTATTCATCTCATCCATCAAATCTGATTGAGAGTTGAATATCTTGTCCGGTAATTTTTGTAACATGGACATGGTATTATTGTCAGCACCATTTTCTTGAGCTTTATTCGTAATGTCCTGCTTACTGGCCGGAAAGTTTAGACCTTTCAGGAATTCCTGTATTTTGGATATACCGGGAATGTTAGATGCCACATTTCTTAAATCCATTGCTTTTACCTCCACGTGTCTTTTTATCTCAACTGGTCACCGGATTAACCCGGCGTTATATGATTTTCCTTATCCCTTTTCCAGCAAAAATAACACCTGATTTAAAATCTTAATCCTTTTTGGATATGAATAAATCTGCAGAAGTAGTTAAATCTTATACCGTAAATAGTAAAATCAGGCAGCTAGATTTGCGTAGCGCCTGCCTTAAACACATTGTGAATAGTCTCCTGGAAGGCGCACCCCTGTGACTTCTTAAGGCTTGCCCCATTTGTTTAGCCTTTCCGGATACACCTGGATTATTGGGTATCAAGTGTTCTATGATTTAGAATTAACAATAGGGGAATTAAAATGAGGACAATAATCGTTATTATCCTGATACCGATACTTTTCATTTTGACAGGGTGCACCGGGACCGGTGTAAATCAGGAAGATTTACCGGCACCGGCCCAGGCCTCATTCTCTCAGACCATTAGTTTGCCTGATCCCATTCCGGAAAGTGCCTTTTCTCTTGAAGAGAGCTTAAAGGCTAGAAGGTCGGTCCGAGAATACTCTCAGATTCCGCTGCGGCTGGAAGAAGTATCCCAGCTGTTGTGGTCGGCTCAGGGTATCACCGCTGACTTTGGCGGCCGGACGGCACCCTCTGCCGGCGCACTCTACCCCCTGGAAGTGTATCTGGCAGCCGGCAACGTTGAGAAACTGTCCCCCGGGGTTTATAAATATAAACCCCGGGGACATGAAATCGAGCTGTTAAAGAATCAGGACGTCAGAGAAGAGCTCAGCGGGGCTGCCGTGGAGCAGCTTTCTGTCAGAAACGGAGCCGTAAGTATAGTTATATCGGCGGTGTATGAGAGGACGACAATAAAATATGGGGATAGAGGAGTCAGGTATGTTCATATCGAGACCGGCCATGCCGCACAGAATGTTTGCTTGCAGGCAACGTCTTTGAATCTCGGGGCGGTAACCATCGGGGCTTTTAACGATAAACAGGTGAAAGACATACTGGGTATGCCGGAAAATGAAGACCCGCTGTATATAATACCTGTAGGTAAAAGTGAAATCACCAAATTACAAGAGACAATAACCAGGAAAATCTCAAATCTCAAATCTCAAAATTCAAAAGTTGGAGTAAAATATTTAACTTCGAGTTACGCACCAATAAATATTTTGCCAATCCCGGGCATAATTTGAGCGAATAAACAATAACCCAAATTACAAAACTCCAAGCGATTGAACCTTCATATTTTGATAATTTGAATTGGTTTAGAATTTAGATATTATATATTCGGATTTCTGTGATTTTTGTTTCTTGATTATTTAGAGGAGGTCAGCAATGTTGCCCCACGTAATATTACATAATGCAGTAAGTGTTGACGGACGTATTGATTGGTTTGCGGCGGATGTAAGGAAGTACTATGAGCTCGTGGCATTCTGGAAGGAAGATGCCACTCTTGCCGGTACTGAGACAATGCTGAGGGCTTATCCGGAAGAACGAATTACTCCCGATGATGAGGAGGCCTTCGAGCATACCAAACCCAAACCGGAGGATACACGGGCTCTGCTGGTAGTGCCGGACAGCCGCGGGCGGATACGACATATTTTACACGTGTTACGCCATGAACCCTACTGGAGAGATACCATCATATTAGTTTCCGGGAGCACCCCCAAAACTTATCTGGACTACCTTAAGTCGAAAAACATCCTCTTTATTCAGGCCGGTAAAGAACATGTCGATTATAAGGCGGCTCTGGAAGAGCTGAATGCCCGTTATGGAGTAAAAGTAGTCAGGGTCGATAGCGGAGGCATCCTTAACGGGGTATTATTACGTGCCGGGCTGGTTAATGAAGTCAGCCTTCTTGTCCACCCCTTCCTGGTTGGGGGAACCTCCCCCCGTTCGATGTATCAGGCCCAGGATTTAATAGCAGCGAACGGAGTAATCCGGCTAAAACTGACCCACCTCGAGCAGATGGAGAATGAGCTCATCTGGCTGCGATATACGGTAAAGGGTACCGTTTAGGACGGATGCATTAATGTCGGGGCTTCATGGTGAGGCTGATTGCAAAGAGACTGGCAAGACTTCAAGAATGCCGCCAGTCTCTTCGGTGTCGATTTAGCGAGAGCTCACCCGCTCTTTTCGTACCGGGTGTTCGCTTTTTAACTTATTTCTGGTAAGTCTCTGGCTTGACGGTGATACCGGGCGGCCCTTATTGCCTGCCGGCTTTGGGCCACGATAAGCTGTTCGAGACGGAACGGAATCGGCTGATTTAACCGCTTCCGCAGCATAATCAAAACCGGGGATTTTCCGGGTTTCAATGGGTTTTTTAAAGATTTGCTCCAGTTCTTTAATCATATCTTTGTCTTCCCCTGTCACCAGGGTGAAGGCGTCTCCGGAATGGTTGATGCGTCCGGTACGGCCAATACGGTGGGTATAGGCATCGACAGTATCGGGCATGTCATAGTTAATGACATGCGAGATGCTCAGGACGTCGATACCGCGGGACGCGATGTCGGTGGCCACCAGTATCTTGAGAGAGCCATCGCGAAAGTTATCCAGAGCTTCCTGCCGCCGGTACTGGGTCATTCCGCCCTGTAGCGAAGCTGCCTTATAACCTGCTCTGTTTAACTGCTCTGCTACCCGCTCACAGCGATGCTTGGTACGGGTAAAGACCAGAACCGAGTCCGTTTCCGTCTCGCGTAATATTTCCTTGAGCAGTGCGGTTTTAAGATGGGGCTTGACCGGGAACAATGCATGAGATACGCTATGTGCCGGTGCCGTAAGCCCAATCTGTACCGTCCGCGGGTCGTGCAACACTTCCTGTACTAATTTTCGGATGTCTGACGGCATAGTGGCAGAAAACAACAGCGTCTGGTGATTTTTCATCAGACATCTCACGATTTTGCGGATATCGGGCAAAAAACCCATATCAAACATTCGGTCGGCCTCATCAATTATCAGTACCTCCAGGTGGGATAAATCTATGGTACCTTTCAGAAGATGGTCCAGTAATCGACCGGGACAGGCTACAATGATTTCAACTCCTCGCCGCAGTCCCCGGTTTTGCTGTTCCATGCTGACCCCGCCGTAAATAGAAATGCCGTGTAATCCGGTTTTCCGTCCCAATGTGTTGATTGTTTCACAGGTTTGCTCTGCCAGTTCACGGGTGGGTGAGATTATCAGTGCGTTAGCACGACCCCGTGGGCAGCTCATCAGACGGTGTAAAACCGGCAACACAAACGCGGCGGTTTTGCCGGTACCGGTCTGGGCCAGACCGATAAGGTCATGTCCCTGCATTATCAGTGGTATAGATTCACGCTGGATCGGTGTAGGGCTGGTATAACCCTGCGTCCGAATACCGGCCATGATATCCGGGTGTAAATTAAATGTTTCGAAACTCATTAAACTCCTTAAAATAAATTCAAAATTGGGTGTCCTACCGGTTTACTATGACAGTACGATAGCAATCACGGCAATATACCGGCCGGCCCTCTTTGGGCTCGAATGGCACCTGGGTGCTCTTATTGCATTGAGCACATGTAGCGGGGAACAATTTGGGTTCCGAGCGGAAATCCGGCTGGACACTTCGGTAATTAACGCTTTTTTGCTGACGCGCTTTTCTTTTTTCACGGCATGAAGGGCAACGCTTGGGAGCGTGAGTATGACCTTTAGCCTGGTAAGCTTCTTGTTCTTCAACCGTAAAAATAAAGGTCGAGTTGCAATCAAAGCAAACAATTGATTTATCCTGTAGACTCATAAGAACAGCCTCCTCTTTCAATATTTTAGTTTGAGTCCGGCCATTCAGTACCCGGGGAAATCACCGAGGATTTAAACGAGGCATGTAATAACCTAAACTAAAACCAATCATTACCAGTGTACACTAAATGGAATTATTTTGCATGTTTTGATATAAATTCCACAGGGTATTTTCATTTATAGAGTAAACTGAGAGTATGGACAAAAAAGAAGAACTG
>CAZIQW010000189.1:0-5105 GCA_964541585.1 uncultured Dehalococcoidales bacterium
AGATGGAATCTCGTGACTGGAGTTCAGACGTGTGCTCTTCCGATCTCGGCTCGGTCGACCCCTGCATGTTTAACATCAAACCTGGAGATTCAGAGGCAGAGGATTCCCCCTCTACCCATCATAGCCCCGCACCATGGCTGATTTCTGAAAGTAATGATTTTAAGAACCCTCTCATTATCAAAAAATCAATCTAAACTGTGGACCTTTCAAAGCGCCCCTGATACCCTCTGGGTTAACTCAGGATTTCTCAGGCAGCCAGCTGTACAGCCTGTCTCCAATATCATTCGGATCGAGGACTTCTTTAATTTTTCGCTGGACCTGGTAAATTTGCGGCTGGCTGGCTCTGGAAAACGCCTGGTGAAGCTGTTCATCGGTCATCCCAATTTGCAGAAATGGAGTCGCATGGCCGGGCGGGAAACCGTTGGATACCGCATCCTTCATGGAGTTATGCATATGTTGGATTACGGCCCTTATGGATTCCTTGTAAGCAGGGTCATAAGAGACAAACTGCTCGAAGCCTGCAGTTCCACCGCCGCCGATTGCACTACCGCACCCCATCATTGAATCGCCTCCGGACTGCACCAGCAGCCCTGTTTCCTGGTCTTGTTTCAAGTTCGCTTCGGCCAGAGGTCGATATTTAATAATATAATCAGGCGGTCCACCCTGCATCCAGGTACCCAGATAACCGCCGGCATAAACCCAGTTCAAGTGCTTGTGACCTAACCTGGTCAAATAAAGGAAAGAAAATTCCGCCATTTCTTTCTCAGACATTCGGGCCACTTTCCATCCGCCGGTATCCAGCAAAATCTGGTCTAATACTTTATCCTGATATTCAATATTCCTTTGCGAATAACCGGCCATCACAAACTGAAAAGCTCTTCTCATCTCCTCGGTCAGTTCTTTGATTTCAGGCTCCTGGGCTATCTCATCGATATCGCTCAAGGTCTTCTTTGGATTATTATAGAGGGTCCAGAAAGCCGGACCTAAATCGGCGCCTGCCATATTGAACTGCTGATGAAAAAGATAGCCTATTTCATTGTCGTATATCTTGTAATAGGCTTGAGCAAAAGCCTGCCAGTCAGGGAAAGCGAGGGTATAAACTCTAAAATTATTGGGAACTTCAGTCCGGTAAGCCGGTACCGTATTTTTGATTTCCAATTTTGCGGGGCCCGGCCAGCAGGTTAATTTAAGGGCACACTTGGTGTATATTCCCATCCCTCCCCTGGACCCCCTGGATCCCCGGCAAATACCCCGTAGACTGGGCCCCGGGCCTTCACCGCAAAACCAGCCTGACCCTGAACCCAGAGAGCCTGTCCTGACGATTTCTCCGGCAGGAGTCACCCATTCTAAAGCCAGCAGGTTTTCCGAGTTATGTCCCATCCAGAAGGTACTGGGACCGGGTCCGCTATAGGCACAGGCACTGGCTAGAGGTGAAGTGGAAGCCCCGGCTCCGATGATATTTAGATTTAGCCCTGCTTTCATCAGTTCAGCCTGAAGTGTCGCACATATGACATAGGGCTCGACTACTGCGACCATATTCCTGGCATCAATTTCCAGAATGCGGTCCATTCGCCTTAGATCAATTTGAATCGTCTCTATCCCCTCTTTTTGCGGCGCGCAGTAGAAGTACCAACCCGTAGAATAAGGCTTTACCTTGATTTTATAACGGTTGCACGTTTTAACAATAGCCTGGACCTCCTCTGTACTGCCCGGCAATATGGCCGCTGCCGGCCTGGGCATAAAATGGCTCTGATCGGGACGTACAGTTTCAGCAAGCCATTGGAAAGCATATGAATCACATAACACCGGGTCATCGGATATGTTATCCGGTCCAACAATATCGGCTAATGCCCGGTAAGCTTCTTTCGATAGTGCCATGCTAAAAATCCTCCTGTCTTAAATCGATTGTTGAACAAGCTCTACAATATCGTAGATTTTCAACTCTCCGCTCGTTGACTTGATTGCGCCGGCGAGATTATCCTCACACCAGGGACAGGCACTCACGATTGCCTCGGCTCCGGTTGTACCGGCCTCTTCAATCCTTTCCCTGGCTGTCCATAATGAGAATTCCGGGTAGGCCTCCTTTACGCCGCCCCCGGCACCGCAGCACCAGGCATACTCTTTGATTCTTTCCATCTCTATAAGTTCTATCCCCGGGATGGCTTTAAGAATATCCCTTGGAGGATTATATATCCCGAAGGCTCCATTGTACCGGGGCCTGCGCGGTTCATAAACAACCATCTGCCCGTGTATTTTCTTCTCTTTACCATTCCACGGTACATACGCTTCGCCCTGCCGGCCCAGATGGCAGGGATCATGGTAAGTTACTCTTAAAGGTACTGTTCTGGACAGCTTTATCTTACCTTGTTTAATGAGATGGTCAATCACTTCTACAATGTGTAGTACCTCGATTTGTGCGTTGACTTTCGGATAGAGTCGCTTGAACGCATGATAGCAATCAGCGCAACAAGTAATCACGGTCTTGACGCCGCTCTTCTTCCAGGCTTCTATATTACTGTGAGCGCATTGGATGAATTCCTCGCGGTATCCCATGCCGTACACCCGGCCGCCGCAGCAGGTTTCATCGTTGCCCATGATACTGAAGTCTATTCCGGAATCGCGCAGTAAGGTAACCGCTGCCCTCGCCACATTCTGCTTTTCCGCGTCGTAATTATATTTGCAGCCGGCAAAAAAGACTGTCTCAGACGGTTTATCGTTCAGCACCTGGACGTCCAGGTCCTTGAACCAGTTAACGCGCTCGCTTCGGGTTTTCATCAGCAGGTTGCCTTCCTGGCGTACGGAATTAACGACAGCAACATGCTGTGGGTTGACTTGACTGTCAGCGACTAATTTCATTCTAAGCTCGTACATGGCTTCCAGGGGTTCCATATCATAGCGGCATACCTTACAGGCAACATCACAGGAACCACAAAGCAAACAATTATAGGTTATATCTTTGAATTTTTCAGTATAAGTAGTCCGGCCCTCCAGGATAGAGAGCGCGGCTGCCAGTCTACCACCGGCAGAGTAAGGCTGAAACCGGTTGTATTCTATACTGGGACAACCTTTGGCAAACCTGTGGCTTTTCATCTGGTCGAATGGTATCCATTTGCAATATGAACAGCGGGTGCACCGCAACATATCGGCCCGATAATCTTCGAGTGTCATATCCTGATTTCTCCTTTATATCCTTTATCTGTTTAGAAGCAGAGCTTCCCCGGGTTTAAAACAGCATTGGGATCGAAAATGTGCTTCAGTTCTTTTAACAGGATTTTTGTTTGTGCATCCCGGTTATATACGAGATTCGACCAGATACCGTAAGGTCGTGAGAAATATGCCCCCTGTCTGACCAGCTCTTCACTGGCCTGGTTAAATAATTCTTTCATCCTGCCGGTTTCGGCCGGGTCCGCCGGGTTATAAGGTAAATCAAACTCGCAGTGACAGCAGACACCCTGGTGTTGAGGTTGCAGATATACTCCAATATCCGTACCTGGATATCGGAGTGACTCTGCCAGTGTACGCATAGTCCTGATAAAATTCGCAGTTTTGTCCAGTGTGGTTAAAAAGAAAATGCTCTGACATCCGCCTTTATATCTGAGTTTCCAATAGGGGTCCGGAGATGAGTTAAGCAACAATTTCAACATTTGCTTCCCTTCCACACCGGGAACGTAAGACTCTAATTGCAAACCGAATCCTCGGGCAATATCCAATATGTCTTGCGCCTGTACTCGGACTCTCTCCTCGGGCAATATGTCGCGACCGGCTACACCGATTATTATCGCCCATGCGGGCAATTTATCCCTTAGAGTCTTGATGGTGCCGGCTTCCTGTCCGACAATACCGGCTGTATTGCAGTTATTCAATAATAAAAGCTCGTCCCCTATTCGGTATCTAAGCAGCTGATATGCACATTGCACCAGGTCCTCCAGGTGGTCGGAGGGTATAAAATAAAGCTGGTGACACACGGGTAATATTTCACACTTTATGGACGCCCAGGTTACCACGCCTAGAGTTCCTTGAGCCCCTGAGACCAACCGATGCCAGTCTGTCTCTGCCGGGCCCATAGCATTGACCTGCGCTAACCCTGCTTCCCATTGTTTCTCCAGCGAGTGAACCTGATCGCCTGATTCACCTGTCCACAGGACCTCCCCATTTCCCCACACTATTTCCAGGCAGCGCAGGGGGTCGGGCAAAGACCAGTTATACTTGGGAATCAATGTAGGTTGTCTTTCCAGAAGGCTAGCTATCACCGATTTCCCTGCCTTGGGCAGTAACGGTGTGGAGATTCTGAGACCCTGTTCAGCCAGAGCAGGTTGCAGCTGATTGTAAGTGACTCCGGGTTCAATCACGGCCATTCTGTTTTTACGGTCTATCCTGAGAATGCGTTTCATTTTTTGCATGTTCAGGATTACGGCGCCAGGCACATCCGGGACGGTATCGCCCTGAAAGTGAGGCTGCCCTGAACTTACAGGAATCAGAGGAGTTTGGGTCCGGTTAGCCCATTTGATGACTTTTTGAGTCTCTTCGACATTTTGAGGAGACACCACCAACCAGGGCTTTAACGGTCGGACAAAGCTCAAATCCACTGAATAAGACTCCAGTGTAGAAGGGTCGTCCAGAACATTACCCGGGCCTACTATATCTGATAACTCTTCTTTTTCAAGCACTTTATGTTCTCCTTAATCCCGCTTAAATCAAAACACGATTACATTAGCCCCCGATATCCAAAGGGATATCTCCCAGGTTGACATCCTTTTCGGTACTGATAGAATCAACGGTCTTAACGGCAAACCCTTCGGCCTCTATCTTTAAGGCATACTTGCCTGCTTCCAGACCCTCAAACCAGAAATCTCCAAACCCGTCGGTGGTATTGGTATAGTCTTTGGCATTGTTTAAGTCGGTCAGAGTCACCCTGGCCCCTTTGACTATCTCTTCCTCCACCGGGTCATAGACGGTGCCGGCGATAAATTTCTTCGGGATATTCAGGTAGTAAGCCCGGGTCTTGACCTGATACTCCGGATGCAGCCTTTCCGCCTTCTCTATCAATACCCTGGCTTCCTCTTCTTCCAGGAATTTCAGGGCTTCGGTAGGACAGGCATCCACAC
>CAZIQW010000190.1:0-5092 GCA_964541585.1 uncultured Dehalococcoidales bacterium
AATTCAAAGGTTTTAGTTCTGCGTATTGTACAGCAGCGCCCACCATACCGAATAAGAAAGGGCAGGTTACCTGCCCTTTCTCAACGTAGACTCTATTCGTTGAGTCGGATTAGAAACCGCTGCCGTCTGGAATACCATCTCCGGAGTTAGGAGCAGGCCCTACCGGGCCTACCCCTGACCCAACATCAGCATTTGGCCCATTGGGGATTTCAAATCCGCTTCCGTCTGAAATGCCGTTGCCGGAATTGGGTGCCGGCCCCATCGGTCCAGAACTGGCGGAAACCGTACCTGCGGTAGCGACTATCATAATGGCTACTACCACCAGAGTTAACCCCAGTATTTTAAACATCCTCTGCATCGATTTGACTCCTCTGGTTATTCTTGCTATAACCGGTGAAACTTATCCGGGCTAATTGTTTATCGTCCTTGCTGAGAACCACCCTGTCCACCAGGAGTCGTGGACGAACCGGGGGTAGTTGTAGACTGACCGGATTGCGGTGCCTGTGTATCTCCTGCTTTTTGCTGTGCATTCCGGATAGCCTGACGAGCCTGCTCCATCCTTTGTTCGCAATTACCGATTGCTGCCTGGATACCGGCTTTGGCTGACTCAGGGGCTTTAGCCATGACCTTCTCAAGTTCTCCCTTGTTTTTCAGGACTAATCCTTCGATTTTCTCGCCCAATTTGGTCATAGCCTGTTGTCTCGTTTGTATCTCAGCCTGAGTAGCAACCTGCTGCCCGGCTACTGCATTCAACTGGGTCTGGAGTCTGGTCTGGACTTCGGCCGCCGTCTGAGTACCGGTAGCTACAGGCTTCTCACCACCAGAAGCTTTCCTTACGGATGTTGAGATAAACTCACCGACCACACCACCCTTAACACCATCGGGAAGTTCAATCGTCTTTGTCTCGCCGGCAGCATTCATTACTGTCATGACTTTATTTTCAACGGAGACGACCACACCATTGACATGTTGCCGAGTTGCGACAGCGGGTACAATCATAACACGATTTGCGGTATAACCTCCTTCATCGTCAACCGCAGCCAGGATTGCCAGGCGGTCGCCTACTTCAATATCATCTTTAGCGGCCTCATCCTGACCGGGCACCTTGTAAACCGTGGTATCGCCAAGAATGACTTCTACTTCCCCGAGGTTCCTGGTCTCCAGAACGATGACACCGTTTGCGATATCACTATCAGCACTCACGGTGCCGACTATCCCCTGGCAGGGCTGTTCAGCCTGTGCAACCGCAACATAAGGAGCGGTTTCTACATTGCTGGCAGCCATTACACTACCCCCACTACCGGCCAGCATCACGACTCCAGCCAGTACACTTGCGATGATTCCTAACTTTTTCATTTTATTTTCTCCTTTGTTTTATTAATGAACTAAATCAATTTAAGATTCGTATTTTACGGATTACATATTACTGTGATAGTTTCAGTTGTTGAATTGCCATGAAAATCACTGGCAACTACTTCGATGAGATTCGGGCCTAACTCCAAAGCAACTGGTTCGCCGAAACTGCCCGAAGCATCTACCGAGACAATCTGGCCATTGATACTGACAACGGCATCCGCATTGGTTACACCCTTGACGGTCACAGTCTGTGACGTTACCACCGAGTCGTTTATGGGTTCACTGATCGTAAGAGGTAATGCCGCCGTATAAATCACCGTGAGGATAGCTACTTTTTCATTGCCGTAGAAATCACTGGCAACAACTTCTATAATATTGGGGCCGGCATCCAGATTGATTTCGCCGGTAAATATCCCCTGGTAATCAACATCGGCAATTGCTCCATTAATGCTAACCACCGCATCCGCCAGAGTTTTGCCGGAAACTGTGATGCGGGACACTTCGACTACCGCCTCATCAGCAGGTTTCGTAATCGCCAGCGACAAGGCCTCTGCAGCCGGTAATGGCGGCGTCTGGGTTATGGAAGTTGGGGTGGTTGATGTCGGCAGCTGTGTGGAAGATGGGGTAGATGATTTGCCTGCACAACCCACCGCTAGCAGGAGCGATAGGGTTAGTAGCGCAATCATCATCAGGCTTTTTTTCATAATTCCCTCCTTGGTCTTAAATACTTCGTAATTCCTTTTCACTATATTTAACGGGGTAAGCCTACTATTTGTTACAAGCAATTTTTTTAAATTTGATTCTAAGGAGACCGAAACGCTGCTAAAAGAGGTTGGTAATAAGAGGATGTAACCTGGAGAAGGGAAGGAGGAATGACAGGAATTTGTTACAAGAAATTTCGATCAAGGTTAAAAAGGGTGAAGAAGAACTGGATGACAGTCATCAAAATCCAGAGGAAATTAATTGTGCCCACTTCCCGACGAGCTTTGACCTGATTGCTGCGATGAATTACCAGTTCCGCCAGGAGCGGTTTCAGGTGAAGAGGAAGATGGCTCAACAATAGTGTTCCCTGGACCGACTTGTTGAAGTTGATTTTGAGGAACCTGTCCCTGGTCCGACGGAAGTGGGTGAGTATAGCTAATGCTGCCTTTTCCAATAGTTCCGCCAGAACGGCCATCAATCCGGGTGTCGTATTTGTAATAGCTTACATACTAGCGCATAATATCAGTACAGGTTTAATTTTCGGTTATCCCGTCCCGGAAAAACATCAATATCTATAAAAGAATTGAATGACCCAGGATTGAGCCAAGTTATAGACAGGAGGTCATTCAATGACTTACACTGGGAAAGCGCTCACCTGTCCCGATGGCGGAAAATCTTTCCCTTTTACGGCCGAAGAGCAGGAGTATTTTGCCACCAAAGGCTTCACTAATGAGCCAAAACAGTGCTTTTCTTGCCGCTCAATACGAAGGGCCGAGAAGTTTGGAAATTACCACGGCAGCTTCAATCATGGAAGACCCCGTCAGATGTGTCCGGAAAATTGCAGTCAGTGTTGAGACAAAGAGCGGACACTCCGACCCTTGTCCGCTGTATTTACCGGAAAACCGTGCATTCACGCTTTAGAGTTTGATTGCCCCAAATATTTCTAAAGTTTTACTACAAAAGCGATGGATGGCCGCGGATTGAACAATTAATAACCAGGAGGTCATTAAATGAGCTTCACAGAAAGACTACTCTACTGTAGCAAATGTAAAAAGAACTTCATCTTCACGGTTGAAAATCAAGAGTACAGGAGTTCTCAAGGCTATCCCAATGATCCCGTAAACTGTCCCGCCTGCCGTCGGGCGAGAAAAACTTATGGTTCCAAACAAACGAATGCAGATGAGGACCTTAACTCAAATCGGCAGATGTTTCCGGTAGTCTGTACGAAATGCGGGAAAGCAGTTCGGGTCCCATTTCAACCCCGTCCAGGTAAGCCGGTATATTGCAGCGAATGCCAGATGAGAACCAGAGGCGGCAGATAAAACCGTTCTCGCTTGAAACCGCCGCAAAATAAAGAGAGGGGGTATTCCATATGGCTAAGTTAAAACAATTTAAAAGAGGTTCAATGCTTAACAAAGGACAGAAAAGAGCCAGGCTAAAGAGAAAAAAACAAGCCCCAAGAGGCTCTAATAAACGTTAAGCCCCGGGCCTGATTTAATCCTGGTAAGAAATAAATCTGCTAATACTGAAGGAGAATATGTTATGAGAACACGTATAACTGAAAAACACCATGTAGAAATGAAAGCCCCTTCAAAAGAAAAAGGCGGCCTCCTGATTAGACTGCCCATTAAAAAAATATATTGCTCCAAATGTCAGAAGCTGGTCAAGGGAAAAGCGCAAAATTCCGGCAATAACACCCAGATAAACTGCCCCAGGTGCAGCTACAACCTTTGGTCCTGGAGCCATACTTCGTGGAGAAGCGCTGGAAATGAGGCTGACTAGTCTCACCACGACAAGATAGATCAATATTTGCTGTAATTGTAACAGTACACCCCGGGAATAGATAGCACGTTTTCCGGTTATTGCTCCATAAATGTACTTAATTCACCTACGGGAAATAATATCCGTCGGACCGCCAGTACCACTGGAGGAAGGGTTTTAAGAACTATGGAACAGGAAGCTATATGTAATTCGCTGCCGGGAGATTACCTGTTTTTGGATTTTCTCGCCTCCTGGTCCTCGGCTATCTTTCTTTCTCTCGCCTGGTAAATTTCTTTCCGGGCTTTTTCTTTAGCCTGTTCTCTGATTTCTTCTTCAGCACGGTCTTTGGCTCGCTGGTCCTCCTTGATTTTTTGCGCCTTTTCAATCTCCAGTTCTCTGGCTAAATAGGCCCGGGTTCTGGACTGCTCTCTGGCGAATATCTTTGCTTCATCGGCCTTTTGCTTCTCTTTGCGTAAGGCTTCATCGGTTGAACTTTGTTCATGGTTCTTCATACTTTTCTCCTGCATATATCATTGTTTTATGGCCACCCTGACTCAATAGGAATGGATGTTGAAAAATAGTAATCCGCGCGGATACAGGCACAGCGGACACCTCCAATAGTAAAAAGTAAAAACACCATACAGGTAAATATATCCGAAACAAATGATTATTGAAGATATCATTAGATTGAAGAGCGGCATCGGGTAGATACAAGACCGGAGCATATTAATCCCGGTTGGTAAACATCTCGTTTACTTTGATTCAGGTTTAGACCGCCCCAGGGAGAGCATATTGACTGGCTTACTGGAGTGACAGTATTTGCAGGTCATTTGATAACAACCGATAATCCAGTAATGAGCTCCGCTTGGACTATTGGGGCACTTCCACCTTCCAGATGCCAGGAATTCCTGATCCCCGGACACTCTCATTGATTTTTGACCCATACAAATACCTCCTCAGATAGTCGGCTACCGCTGACCTTCGCAGCAGCTCTTGAAACACGCCTGGTATTTTCGATGAGGATTGAGATATAACCTGAAAACTCTGGCCGAATCCGGTTTCGCAAGTGGTGAATGGTTGCCGGAGGGGTGGCAATCCGAAATGGCTCTATCGTATTAATGTACTCTCTTATTCGACGATATGCAAATATCTTCTTTCAGCTGGTATCACCGGGAAGGAATGGAGCAAGGTCATTTCGTATTGTCATTCCGGGCTTGAGCAGGGTATTTTCATTTATAGAGTAAACTGAGAGTATGGACAAAAAAGAAGAACT
>CAZIQW010000191.1:0-5085 GCA_964541585.1 uncultured Dehalococcoidales bacterium
CCCCCCCCACCCCCCCACCCTACACTCTTTCCCTCCACGACGCTCTTCCGATCTTGGGCAAGCAATCTGCTGACCCCAATGTAGGCTCTCTGGAAATTGACAACGGGTTGGCTTTGGATGCGGTAGTAGTTATTACCGGTGTCTCCGTCCCTCAAACTCCCGTGATGGCAGCCTATATCCGTAGTGGCGATACCTATACCATTGAGCAAGTCGGCAATGGCTCTTTCAAAGTTTATTTTGCCTGTGGGAAAGACTGGGATGTGAACGCCAGAGCGTTCTCCTCTGCTAAAACCTTTAATGCTTTCGAGGAACTCTTTGACTTCACTAATTATAACTATGAGATTACCCTGCATCCGGTGACAGATGGAACCGGAGAAACCGTGACCATAGACGAGGGTCTTTTTCCGGGATTGGGTAATAGTTCGGTTCCATCTCCGCCCGATACCGAGCCGGAACAAAATACAACCCGTAGCAACACACCGGAATACCAAATCAAACCATCTCAAGATATGCCCGTAATCAACTTGGAAGGAAGAGTACTCTACCGCTGTAACGGTAAACCCGCTAGTGGCTATTACGTTTATATCTTTCCGGGTAATGAGGGAACCTCTTTTGCTTATGGCCCATATTCCGTTGATCAACAGGGGATATACCGTGCTAATCTTCCAGCTGGCACGTACCGACTGGTAGCCGATAAGGAAAAGAACGTCGCAGGTTTCAGCTATTTCCACCAGAAGGTGGAGATTTCCTTTAAGGGAAAAACTATTGCCGAAGATATCCTGCTGCAATTTTGCCCCGAGTTAGAATTGGTATCCCCAGTTAATGGGGCTCATATCAGGACAAACTACCCTACGTTTACCTGGAAAGCTTTTCCAGGAGCTTCAGGTTACAAGGTATATATACAGGCTGAAAGTGGAGAGTTGCTTACGCTCCCTTCCGAAACCCTGATGATGACCAATGAAACCGACATTACTGATCTTGAGTTACTGCCTGCTGGACGCTACGAATGGTATATTGAAGCATATGAAAGTAATTCTATATTTGATGTCCTGGGACAATCCGAAAAATGGGACTTTACCATAGAACCGGGTGGAAATTAAGGTTATCTCTGGTTACTGGTGAAGCAGGGTGGGGCCTTTTATTTATTTCCCGGCTGATAACCACGCTTCCGCAACATTAATCATCTGAGCGTTACTTTCGATAGGTCACATTGCAATAATCGCACATGTGAGGAATTGGAGGGATGACATTATTGGAAACAATATTAACCAAGATGGGAATTGCCCCCAAGCCCATGTTTGACACTTCGCTCGGACTGGGTAGAGCAAAGGCCATTATGGTAGCCAACAAGTTAGGGATATTTGAGAAGCTATCCGGACGCCAGTTATCAGCACAAGAACTAGCCGTGGCTCTGGATAGTATAGAATAATAAATAATAGTCTCTTTCTCATTAGACTCAATCCACTAGCACCTATGGGTAACGGATAGAGCAAGCTGAGGGGTATTAGCAGCCAATTTTATAAATAGCAAGTGGCAGAATCCGTTTAACATTCCATCTTTATGATACCATTGAAAAAGTCTGGTATCCAGCCATCCGAAGCCATAACTTGACAGAAGACAACCATTTCGATATCCGGACAATATGCCGATGAAATTTGCAGGGTAGATTCTATGCCGATAAAGCATGTATTTTACTTTACAAAAGGGGCATCAGTGAATATACTTGTTTACGCAGGAAGTAAAATTGGCGGTTCTTTAATATCTGATTCGGCTGGTTGCCGAACGAGGGGATTCGAACCTCAACAAACGCATTCAAAGGTGGTAAATGCAGATTTGGAACTAAGTGGAGCTGAGATAATTGCAAATGACATTAAAAATGTTTTATCCCCATACTGTAAGAGGATTGTAATAGCAGGAAGCATTCGTCGAAAACGCCCTGTTGTCCAAGATATGGACATATTAGTTCTTCCCTCAGACCAGGAAAAACTCGCTCATCATCTTATGACACTCGGGTCAATAAAAATTGATGGAAAGGAGAAGTTCCAGGTTAAGCATCCACACCTTAGTCTGGATATCTATATCGCAACACCAGAATCCTGGGCGACTATGTTGCTAGTTAGAACAGGCAGTAAAGAATTTATTAACCAGCTTCGCCAGAAAGCCAAGGATATGGGTATGAAGCTCTGTCCTGATGGAAGTGGTTTATTCAGGTTGACTGATAACCCGGTTTGCCCGGAAAATAGAGTAGCCTGCGATACAGAAGAGAGTATCTTTGCAGCCCTGGGCATGCCTTACAAACTTCCTGAAGAAAGGGAACATCGAGCAGAACACGTAGAACCGGAAAAGAAAAGAATGCTTTACTGATAGCCAGGTTCGGAGACAAGAAAAAATTAAAGTGTGATTATAATAGATACCAAAATCAAGTAAAATGTAACGCAATCTGACTAATGCCTATCACTGACTAAACTGAAATGGACTGACTGCCTAATCGTTGCTCGATAAAAAACCTGTCATTTTTATGGCGTGTTTGGTCAATTTTGCCTCTTCTATGGTTTTACCCTTTTCGAGGTAATTAAACAACTTCTCTCTTTCGTTTCATGTTTGACAGTAAAGCTCCTTATCTGCTACTCTAGCCTTCAGACTAAAGCTAAAGGAGAAATGCGATGGAAGCCTATTGTGTAAAGTGCAGAGCCAAGAAGGAAATGAAAAATGCCAAGGCTATCACCATGAAGAACGGCAAGCCGGCCAATCAGGGCACCTGTCCTTCCTGCGGCACCAAAATGTTCAAGATTGGTAAAGCCTGAACCTGACCCCTGTCCGTAGCGAGAATTGAATGTATCAGGTACTTGACCTGGCTAATCTATCTGCCAGGGCGGTGTACCGGTGCTGTACCCGATTATTGCGTACCGCCATACCGATAGCCCGGCGGCTGCCCACCAATACCACCAGCTTTTTAGCCCGGGTAATGGCGGTATAGAGCAGGTTACGCTGCAGCATGATGTAATGCTGCGGCAGGATGGGCACCACTACGGCCGGGTACTCGCTCCCCTGAGACTTGTGAATGGAGATGGCATAGGCCAGTGCCATTTCGTCCAGCTCGTTCCAGTTATACTCAACCACCCGGTCTTCATATTTAACGAATATCTTCTGCTCTTCAGAATCAAGCCTGACCACTCGACCAATATCTCCGTTAAAGACTTCCTTGTCGTAGTTATTGACCGTCTGCATCACTTTGTCGTTAACCCGAAAACACCTGCCCCCGCGGATGATTTCCTGGCCCGAGGGATTAAGCAGCTGCTGTAGTTCGGCATTCAGATTGGCAACCCCCACCAGTCCTCGATGCAGCGGCGTCATTACCTGGATATCTTTCCGGGGATCCAGGTGAAAGGCCTGGGGTAACCGTCGGCTGCACAGGTCTTTAATCAAGCCCAGCGCCTGTTCCGGCTCCTCACTCTCGATGAAATAGAAGTCAGCTTTTCTCCCTTCCGGCGGTTTGACTATGGGGAATTCACCCTGGTTGATCCGGTGAGCGTTAACCACGATCAGGCTTTCCTGTGCCTGTCGGAATATTTCAGTCAACCTTACAGTTTCCACTGTTTGAGAGGCAATAATATCCTGCAGTACATTGCCAGGCCTTACTGAGGGCAGCTGGTCTGCATCTCCTACCAGCAGCAAAGTGGCCAGGGGAGGGATAGCCTTGAGAAGATGGTTCAGCAGCAGGATATCCACCATAGAGGTCTCATCCACGATGATCAAATCAGCATCTAAAAGGTTTTCCTCGTTGCGTTTGAACCCTCCCTCCTTGGGACTATACTCCAGTAATCGATGAATAGTCTTGGCCTCTTTCCCGGTAACCTCGGCTAACCGTTTGGCTGCTCTGCCGGTGGGTGAAGCCAAGAGGATACGCCGGTTTTTCTTTTCCAGGATGCGGATCAGGCAGTTGAGCAGGGTGGTCTTGCCGGTACCCGGCCCTCCGGTAATTACCACTACCTTACCGCTAATGGTCTTTCGGATGGCTTCCTGCTGCAGGCTGGCCAGTTCCATGCCGATAGCCTGCTGCACCCACTGGATGGCCTTCTCCACATCAATCGAGAATATCTGCCGGGGTGCCTGGAGCAGGGTTTGCAGCCTTCGGGCTGCATTTACTTCCGCTGTGTGTAAAGGGGTAAGATATACCGCCTGTTCTTCCCTTTGGGCTTCTACTACGACCCGCCGCTGGGTTACCAGAGACAGGAGGGCGGTCTCAACTCGGGTCTGCTCTACCTCCAGCAGGGAAGCGGCTGCCTCCCCCAACTTATCCTGGGGGTAATAGACATGGCCGGAATCCACCATCTCACTCAGCAGATGCAGGATGCCGGCTTCGATCCGTATCTGAGAGGCGGGATCAATCCCCAGGTTCCGGGCTATCTTATCCGCCGTCTTAAAGCCGATGCCGCTGATATCCAGGGCCAGCCGGTAAGGGTTCTCCTTCACTATGGAGACAGACTTATTACCGTAAGCTTTATAGATTTTAACCGCATAAGCGGAGCTGATGCCGTGCCCCTGGAGAAAGACCATGACATCCCGGATTTCTTTCTGCTCCTGCCAGGCTTTGCCGATTCTCCGGGCTCTGACCTGGCCGATACCTTCAACTTCCAGGAGAGACTCCGGGCTGGCTTCGATAATGTCCAGGGTCTCCAGTCCGAATTTAGTCACCACTCTTTTGGCCATGATGGGGCCAATGCCTTTAACTAGTCCGGAGCCAAGGTACTTTTCAATACCGGTCAGAGTGGAAGGCAGGACGGAAACACAGCTAACTACCCGGAACTGACGGCCAAACCTGGGGTCTACCATCCATTCCCCGCTCAACCGGAGCGTTTCTCCGGGATTGGGGCCCGGAAGATTGCCTACTATGGTGACCAGTTCCGGGCTGCGGCCGACTTGCAGCCTGGCTACGGTGAAACTGTTCTCTTCGTTGATATAGACGATTCGTTCGAGAACGCCTTCTATTGTAGTTTTCTCCAGCATCAGGGTGCCGCCAACCAGATTCCGGTGATTATCATCTTAAATCTACTATATCAAACGGCTGATTATTTTAGAAGAAAA
>CAZIQW010000192.1:0-5061 GCA_964541585.1 uncultured Dehalococcoidales bacterium
CAACACCCTATCCTACACTCTTTCCCTACACGACGCTCTTCCGATCTATTCGACCTGAAATGTACGGCCAACGGTACCGATATGCACCATGTTATCGAAGACGTGGCAATCTGTTTGGGAAAAGCCTTCGGGGAGGCGCTGGGTGATAAGCGGGGCATTGTACGCATGGGAGAGGCGCTGGTACCGATGGATGACGTTCTGGCAATGGTGGTAGTAGACCTCAGCGGACGGGCGTACGCTGTTTTAACACTGCCCTTTAAAGATAATGATATGGCCGGATTTCCGTCTGACCTGGTACGCCATTTCCTTGAATCATTCGCCGCCGAAGCCAGGATGAACCTCCATACCGAAGTGAGGTACGGGACTAACGACCATCACAAAGCCGAAGCGGTCTTCAAGGCCCTGGGACGGGCGCTGGATATGGCGACGAGGCTGGACCCCCGCCTGGGCAACGAACTCCCCACCACCAAAGATTTATTGGAGCGGTAGACGGCTCACCATATTCCTATTATGCTCCTATGACTATTGTAATCCTTTACGTGACTAAAAGGCTATTGTCAATATCTCCGAGGCTAGATTAAGATTAGCTTTGCATCTGAATTCTAGATTGTCCGGAGATATAGGTTCAATATGGCCGAACCACGTATTAATTTAAGAAAACAAGTTCCTCAACCAGAAGCGGTACAATTGATACCGGAAGTCATGGCCCGCAAGTACCTTGCCATGCCCGTAGCTATCGAGGGAAATTCCCTGAAAGTTGCTATGGCAAATCCCTCCGATATCTTTGCATTAGAAGCTCTGGCAACTCAAAGCCATCTGCGAATTGAACCCCATTCCGCGTCTATTGAGGATATCCAGGAAGCGATAGATTTCAACTATCAATCCTATGACGAAATCGAAAAGCAAATCTCTAATATTTCTTTTAATAATGACGAAGCCGACAACGAGCCTGTCCGCCTTACTACTTCTACGGATGCTCCGGTTGCCCAAGCTCTGACCCTGATTATCGATGAGGCTGTTAAAGCCAGGGCTTCAGATATCCATATTCAACCCCAGGAAGATAAGCTCAGAGTGCGCTATCGTATAGACGGCACCCTGCATGATACACTGACTTTACCGGTAGCTACATCCGTGCCGCTGGTTTCCCGCATCAAAGTTCTGGCTAACATGAATATCGCCGACCGTCACCGTCCCCAGGACGGTCAATTCTCAGTGGAGGCCAAAGGCCGATTAATAGACATCCGCGTTGGAACTACGCCCACCGTGTATGGTGAGATGGCAGCCATGAGACTCCTTTACAAAGCCCGGGCTACCATGACTCTACCGGAATTGGGAATGGCCAACGAATCGCTCTTGATGTACGAAAAGATGCTCAAGGTGCCTTATGGAATGATTCTGGTCAGCGGGCCGACCGGCGCCGGGAAAACCACCACGCTTTATGCCTCCATTAATTGTTTGGATAACATCGGGCGTAACATCATTACTATCGAAGACCCGGTTGAATACCGTTTCAAAAATATAAACCAGATTCAGGTTAATGCTAAAGCCGGGATGACTTTCGCCAGCGGTCTGCGCTCGATTTTACGTTTGGACCCCAATGTGATACTGGTGGGTGAAATCCGCGACGCCGAAACTGCCAACATTGCCGTCCAGTCCGCACTGACCGGCCACCTGGTGCTCTCTTCCATCCACGCCAACGATGCCGTGGGAGTCATCTTCCGTCTGCTGGACCTGGGCATCGAGCCGTTTCTGGTAGCCTCATCCCTATCCGGCATTGTAGCCCAGAGAATGGTGCGCCGTATCTGCCCGGAATGTGCCCGACCGGTAAAGGTTTCTTTGCTGGAGCAGATGATATATACCAAAGAGGCGCGAGATGAGAGGACAGAATTTCTCTACGGCAGCGGGTGCCATTCGTGTGCTCAGACCGGCTATATGGGAAGAATGGGACTGTACGAGATTTTACGTATGAGTGATGATATCAGAATGATGCTGATAAACGGCACCTCGACGGGCGAATTAAGAGCTCAGGCTTTAAAGGAAGGCATGATTACTTTGCTCAGAGACGGGATGCTCAAAGTTAAAGCCAATCAGACTACTCCATCCGAAGTCCTGCGTAATGCTTATGCGATGGATTAATAAAGGATACTGCGTAATAATAACTGTGAGATTCGAATTAAAATAATAATTAAAAATCTTGATCACCGAAACGTTTGGAATGATTGAATATCTTATAAGTCGGTTCAGTGTCAGGAGGCAAATAAAATAGTTTATTTGTATGTAGCCTACAATGAAAGCCACGAAATAGTGAAAGGCAAGCTGGAAGCAAAAAATGAGGAACAGGCAGCCGAGCTTCTGTCTTATGCCGGTTATCAGCTCATCAATCTCAAGGCGCTTGCCACTTTTCCTACTCTGGAAAAGCTGTACCTGCACCTTTCTCCCATTAAACCTTCCGATATCATTCTTTTCTACCGGCAAATGGCCCTGCTCATTGAATCCGGCCTTAATATCGTAACCTCTATCGAATTGCTGGAAGGACAGGCTTCCAATAGAATCTTTAAAAGAGTTCTGGGGGATATTATTTCAGACGTGCGAGGCGGCAGTCAGTTGTCCGTTGCCATGGGTAAACATCCGGAGATATTTTCGGCGATTCAATGCCAGTCCCTGAAAGTCGGCGAACAAACCGGAGGTCTGGAAGTAATTTTGAGGCAGATGGCTGACCACATGGAAAAACAGTTGACCTCAAAAAAGGGCGTTAAAAACGCGATGACCTATCCCATTATAGCCTTAATCGTCGCTGTAGTTGTAGTGGCCATTATGGTTACTTTTGTTCTGCCTGCATTCAGCGGTTTATATACTTCCCTGGGAGTCGAATTACCCTGGATGACTCAGGTAGTACTCAATTTGGGAGAAAAGCTAAGCAGCTATGGGATTTACATACTGGCAGTTATGTTAATAGCCGGAATTATTGTAGCAGCTTATATTAAAACTGAAAGCGGAAGATATAAATGGGATAAGATGGCCCTTTATTTCCCTATAGTAGGAAGGATTAATCATTTTAATGAGCTGGCTCGCATATGCCGCGGAATATCGGTACTGTTTAAAGCCGGTCTACCGCTGACAGAAATATTGCCGCTGGTTATTCAGAGCTGCGGGAACAAGTACATAGCACAAGCTCTCATGAGGATCCGAGATGATATGCTTGGCGGCGAAGGCTTGTCCCATCCCATGGACAAACATGCCATTTTCTTGCCAATGATGGTCCAGATGGTACGGGTGGGAGAAGAAACAGGCAACCTGGACACTACCCTGCTTTCTGTGGCCCAGAGTTATGAGACGGAAGCTGAAGATAAGACCAAAGCCCTGATTGGAATGATTCAACCGGCGATGACAGTAGTAATCGGGCTTGTTGTAGGCCTTATGGCTTTATCACTTGTTTCCGCAATGTACTCCATGTATGGACAGGGTTTGTAATTTAGGGGGGTAGAATCAGTGAAATTAAGTAAAACTAGCTGGATATTCCTGATAGCAGGCGCACTATTCATTGCTGCGATTAGCCTGGGCTGGATATATTCCCAGCAATCAAGTCAGCAAGCGCAGTTGAACCGTAATCTGAATGAGGCCAGGCAAAAATTGTCCCAGATTAATTTTGACGACCTGAACGCAGAACAAGAGGAGTTGAACCAGCAAATAGAGCAGATAAATTCTCAGACTGAGACTATAAAAGTAAAACTATCTTCGGATAAGGATAGCATCGACGTTACGAATCTAATACTGGAAATTGCCCAAAACTGTAATGTGGATGTTACTGAGATAACCTCCCCCGGCCTATCACAGGATAGTCTGGAAAGCATTAATTGCGAAACACTCTCTCTTTCGATAAGAGCCCGCGGGGAGATAAGCGATATCATTAATTTCGTCGGGAGTATCAGTAAAAGATTACCCACCAGTATAGAGAAAAGCGTACAGGTGGATAAGGATGAGGAAACATTTTCTACCAGTTTAAGTCTGATGATTTATAACTATAAAGGTGAATAATGATGTGGTATGAAAAATTCGCTTTGCAAAGCGAAAAAGTAACGTTATATATTGATGATACCAGCATCCGGCTTCTGGTCAGCCAGGGTAAGCGGGTAAAAAAATGGGCTGAGCTGAAACTGGAGTCCGGACTGGTTAAAAACTCGTTAGTAACCCAGGAGGGAGAAGTAGCCGCCAGGATCAGGCTGCTTTTGGAAAGCCAGAAGGTAAATACCAAAAAAGTTACCATCGGTTTCAGTGGATTGCATTCCTTAACCCGCCCTGCCATTCTACCTCAGCTGCCCAAAGCCATGATTCCGGAAGCAGTAGCCCGGGAAGCCAGGAGAGTCTTGCCGGTACCGCTGGACCAAATATATATATCCTGGCAGAACCTGCCCTGTACCAAGGAAAAAATCCACGTCTTTATTGCAGCTATACCGCGCAAGAATGCTGACTCACTGGTACACACTTTGCATAAAGCCGGTTTGGAGCCTAACCGCATGTACATCAAACCCATGGTGCTGACCAAGATGCTGCCGGATAAAACAGCAATCATGGTAGACATCCAATCTGATGAGTTCGATATTGTTATTCTGTCGGATGGAGTTCCCCAGCCTATCCGTACCGTTATTTTCCCTTATGAAGAATCCTCATGGAACCGAAAACTGGAGATGATAGCCAGCGAATTGAACCGTACTATCAAATTTTTTGATACCAACAATCCTGAGAAGCCGATTGATGAATCTGCGCCGATATACGTTTCCGGGGAAATAACCGATAAACCGGAATTGTGCCAGGAGCTTTCAGAAAATGCAGGCCGTCCTGTCCAGTTATTATCTACGGAGCTTAAAGGGCCGGAGCAAATCGACGCAGGACGGTTTATGGTTAATATCGCGATGGCGGTCAAGAAAGGATCTTCGTCGGGAGAATGTATATGTTCGGTAGCTAATCTGAATCTCTTGCCGGTACCCTACCTCCCCAAACCTATTTCCTTAACCAAAGTTATTGGCATCCCCGGCGGTGTTGCTGTTGCCGGACTGGTGCTTC
>CAZIQW010000193.1:0-4172 GCA_964541585.1 uncultured Dehalococcoidales bacterium
TGGGACAGCTTTACGCCCTCCTCATATTTCTTCAGGGACTCCCCCAGCGTAAGCTTTCCGCTTGAGAGCTCCTCTACTATCTTTTGCAATCTTTTAATATCATCCTCGAGATTTTGCTTTTCCTTCATCTTTGATTACCTCCTGCACAACGCTTAAAAATGAACCTTTTGCCAGAACTGTTTTTATGATATCTTTTGGCTTGAGCCCTGAGGCATCTTTAATTATACCGCCTTCAGGCATCAGGCTGCTTAAGCTGTACCCTCTTGATAAGACCGACAATGGGCTTAATGCCTCTAATCTCTCTATGAGCGAACGGAACTTTTCCCCGGACATATCCAGGAGATGCCGTATATTAGAGTGTAAACTCCCGCTTAGCTCATCAACAAGCTGCTCTTTTTCCATAAGCCTGTCTAAGGGGCTCTTTAACATCCCTTTAAGATCCGCGAGGAGATGCCTGGCGCGATACAATATATCCGAGATGGCCGAACCCAATTCATACCCGTAACCTTCAAGTTCAGCTAACAGGATATTTTTCCTGTCCACGATGATCTTTGCCGCGGCGGAAGGAGTTTCCACAAACACGTCTGCCGCCAGGTCCGAGAGGGTGACGTTTATCTGATGCCCCACGGCGGAGACGGTAGGCAGGCGGGAATCATATACGGCCCTTGCTACTATCTCTTCATTAAAAGGCCAGAGATCCTCGGTGCTCCCGCCCCCCCTGCTTATTATGATCAGGTCCAGCTCTTTGAATTGGTTCAGGTCGCGTATTGCTTCCGCTATCTCCCTGCCCGCGTATTCTCCCTGCACCCTCGCGGGGCGGATAACTACATCCACGCAAGGCGCACCTTTCTTGAGTATCTGGAGGATATCGCGCACAGCAGCCCCGGAGCTTGAAGTAACTATGCCTGCGCGAAAAGGCATGAACGGAAGCTCTTTTTTATGCTCCCGGGCGAATATACCCTCTTTGAATAATTTGTCTTTCAACTGCTCAAAGGCAAGCTGGCGCGCGCCTATGCCTTTAGGCTCTATCTTCTCTACCACGAGCTGGTGCTGGCCGCGGGGAGCATATACCTCTATCCTGCCAAAACATATTACCTTCAGACCGTCCTCTATCCTGAACCTGACATCCTTATTGGCGTTCTTGAACATCGCGGCCTGAAGCACCGCCCCTTCATCTTTAAGCGTAAAATAAAAATGCCCTGAACTATGAGCCTTAAAATTAGAGACCTCCGCCTCAACCCACACCTCGCCAAAAGTATTCTCCAGGATTATCTTGATATCGCGCGTGATCTCGGAAACAGTATAAAGATGTTTGTCCTTCGGAGGGCGCATTTGCGGCGCGAACAGGTCTTCTGTGCTCTTATGCATATCTTTATTCCTGCGCGGTTTTATCTTTTACGCTAACCGTGCTATTATCTGTCTGCCCCGGGGCAGAGGCGCTCCCTTCAGCCGTAACGGCGGCAGGCGCCTCCTGCTGAACGGGTTTCTCCTGCCTGGTAAAAATGATCATAGTTACCGAATAAGGTTCAAGGGTCAATATCTCTTTGTGGAGGTCGGAGACCGTCAATAACTTCTCTTCGGCAGGGGTAAAATCGCATCCCGCTGCGCACAGCTTATCTATAACGTATCTTTGGTACAAATAATCCCCTTTTATATTCTTGATATTAATATTAACCGCGCGCGGGGCAGACTTATGTTTCGCTGCCAGGTCATTGAGCTCCTGCGCCTTATTTAAGACGGTTTTCAGCTTTTTTGTCAGTCGCATTTTTGTCAGGTCCGCCTGGCGCGACATAAGCTCTTCGAACTTCCCTGATCTGACAAGGTTAACAAGGACCTTTCTTTCCGCTCCGTTAAGTCCGGCGATATTGCGTGATAGATAATTCCTGGCTACATCCGTGTCTATGTAATTATAAAAAATAACGGCGATACGGTCCTGCGACTTGGTGGCGATAACTCCGGCGAATTCATCGGCGGGTTTCAAAGAGGATGTGAACATACTGTTCCCCAAAAGCCCGAGCATCCTGAAAGCATTATACACGGCCTTCGGCGCTCCTTTATACGCGGAGTATTCCGGGTCAAAGCTGAAGGCCCCCGTGTTCCTGGTCACACCTTCTTTATTATCGCGAAAATCCTCCAGCGAATAGTAAGTCTGGTAATTTATGCCTGCCTTATGCATATTCTTTACGCGGCTGGGTATATAACTGGCCGCCACATAAGACCTCTCCTGGCGCTCCGGAAGCAGATTGGCATTGCTGTCGTAATTCCATTCATCAATTATAAGAGAGGTGTTTTTATCAAATCCGAAATAAGAGAGCCAGTCGCGCATAAGGGCTATAGCGTTATTCTTATATAGGGTATTCTCTAATTCGGCTTTGGGGTCCGAAGAATAGGCGTGCCAGCTGATAAAATCAAGGGGGAGATGATAATGATAGCAGAATTTTATCAGTTCATATATAAGGCTTCTTTCGGCGGTAACTATAGTATTAGAGTCCAGATTCTGGAACCACCAGCTCACTGAAGGCCCGCCGACCGGTATATATATCTTATTTTCTACGCTTAATTCCTCCGCTGCCTCGGCAACCGCCCGGTACATATTCATATATTCCTGTTTTCTGCCCAGGAAGAAATCGTCAAGGTCAGGAGCGCTCCACACCTCATACCATATATTATACCTTTTGACGCAGCTCAAATTCCTCATATGGTTCTTTATCAGCTCTTTGAACGCCCTGAAATCCCACGGCGGGCTCTTCTTATCAAGCGCCTGCCCCAGCCCTGCCGGCGTGCTGAATATATCCAGGATAATCACCCCGCCCGCTTCGGTTACTTTTCGCATGATATTTTCGTAGTTGCCTAAAAGCTTATCCTGCGCATCCTTATCCTTAGCCAGCTGATTTATCTCCCACAGGTTATACTGCATCCGGTATACGCCGTTAAACCCTATATCTTTACCCCACAGGTCCACAACCTCCTGCGCTGCCAGCCCCTGCGGCCAACTCGCGTCGCGGTGAGCGCCCCTGCCGCTTAGATCAATGCTGGGCCTGAAGATCCGCGGCAAAGGAGTAACGGCGGAATTAATATCCAGGGTAAAGTCAAGGCCGTCTTCCTGCTGTCCGAACAACCGGCAAACGCCCAGGGCAAGCATAAATATAGAGAATACCGCGATCTTTGATCTTCTTTTTATCATTTATCGGCCAGCTTTCTTTGTATCCTGGTTATAGTCCGCGCTTTTCCTGATTTATCGTCGATCTCCAGCAAGGCGCCCTGTAAATATATATTATCTGTTGCTACCTCGAATCTCACCGGCACCCCGGTAATGAAACGCTCCAGCACATCCTCTACTTTTCTGCCTATAACTGAATCAAGCGGCCCGGTCATCCCGACGTCAGTGATATAGGCGGTGCCTGCGGGCAGGATCCTTTCATCCGCGGTCTGCACATGCGTGTGCGTGCCCAACACGCCGGATACCTTCCCGTCCAGATACCATCCCAGCGCCACCTTTTCCGAAGTAGCCTCGGCGTGGATATCCACGATAATTATCTTTGTCTTTTGTGATAACTCTTCTACCGCCGCCCCGGTAGTTTTAAAAGGGCACTCCAGCGCCTCCATAAATACCCTGCCGTTAACATTTATCACTCCGACAGTAGAACCGTTTTTTGCCTTGAACAAAGAAGCTCCTGAACCGGGGGCCCCCGCCGGAAAATTAAGCGGCCTTAAGACCCGCTCTTCTTTGCCGAGGATATCAAATATCTCCCTCTTCTTCCATATATGGTCCCCGGAGGTAAGGACATTCACCCCCGCCTCAAATAGCTCCTGGGCCACCCTTGGCGTTATCCCTGAGCCTCCCGCGGCATTCTCGGCATTGGCGACCACGAAATCAAGCCCATGCTCTTCCTGCAATAGAGGCAAAAGCTCCCTCATCGCTTCCCTGCCGGGTGAACCGACTATATCGCCTATAAAAAGTATTTTCATTTCGCGTATTCTATCGCCCTCGTCTCCCTTATGACCGTTACCTTTATCTGGCCCGGATACTCCAGGCCTTCTTCTATCTTCTTGCGTATATCGCGCGCGAGGTTTACGGCATCATTATCAGAGATCTTCTCCGGCTGCACGATCACTCTTATCTCCCTGCCTGCCTGTATGGCAAAGGATTTCTCAACACCCTTAAAAAGATT
>CAZIQW010000193.1:4182-5023 GCA_964541585.1 uncultured Dehalococcoidales bacterium
TACTGATTCAAGCTTATCCAATCTTTTTATATAAGTCTCCAGCGTCTCCCTGCGGGCGCCCGGGCGCGCGGCGCTTATCGCGTCCGCCGCGATAGCCAGGACAGCGTAGAAGCTCTTCGGTTCCGCTTCTTCATGATGCGCCTCAATAGCGGATATTACTTCGGCTGATTCATTGAACTTCTTCGCCAGGTCAGCCCCTATCTTGGCGTGCGTGCCCTCTATCTGATGGTCTACTGCCTTGCCTATATCGTGCAAAAGCCCGATCCTGCGCGCCAGTTTGAAATCCAACCCCATCTCGGAAGCCATTGCGCCAAGCAAAAAAGCCACCTCTTTAGAATGCTGAAGAGCGTTCTGTCCGAAGCTTGTGCGGTATCTGAGACGGCCGATAAGTTTCACGAGTTCCGGATGCAGCGTATCTACCCCCACATCAAAAACGGCGCGTTCGCCTTCCTCGCGTATCTTCTCGTCCATCTCTTTCTTTGTCTTCTCTACTATCTCTTCTATCCTGCCCGGGTGTATCCTGCCGTCGCCGATAAGTTTCTCCAAACTCAAACGGGCTATCTCGCGGCGCACCGTATCAAACGCGGACAGGGTCACGGCCTCAGGGGTATCGTCGATGATCACATCAACTCCCGTAGCCATCTCAAGGGCGCGTATATTCCTGCCTTCCCTGCCGATAACCCGCCCCTTCATATCATCATTAGGAAGGGCTACAACACTCACCGTGGATTCAACGGCGTGCTCTGCGGCGCACCTCTGGATAGCAAGGCTTATAAACTCCCGCGCTTTTTAGATCGGAAAGAGCACACGTCTGAACTCCAGTCACGAGATTCCATCTCGT
>CAZIQW010000194.1:0-5022 GCA_964541585.1 uncultured Dehalococcoidales bacterium
GCATACGAGATGGAATCTCGTGACTGGAGTTCAGACGTGTGCTCTTCGATCTTCAAAGGCGATATTCAGGAAGATAGGACGGCTGTAATTTGATTGTTTCTTCCGGCTGTCAGCAATGATTCAGGATTTTTACTTTGGATACTGAATAGGCTTGAGCAGTTCTACCCAGGTATATTGTCTCACCCTCCGGGGAGTATGACCCATTACCTCGCTTATCTCACGCAAAATACCCTGCAACGATTTTTCGTTTCGGGAGCTGACAAAATGGTCTCCCACCCAGATATGGCCCCTGGATTGAGCGATTTCGAATAAATTTTTATCTCCGTCTTCCCAGGTAATCGCCAGTGTCCCGATATATCCTTCCGGTTTGCTCACTTTCATCCCTCCTGTAATGATTATGTAAAAACTTTCATCACTCGGAATGCTTAAGTTACTAAATTTAAGATACCTTAATCTTACCAGAATATCAATATGTTTAACGGCCATTAAATATCCGGTCGCTCCCCACGCTGTGACCCCTGCATTACTGCTGCTGTAAAGTTGGCATTGCATCTTTTTCTATATAATTAAATTAGTCATACCGAGTTAGAGGAGACAGAATATGCCTATTTATAATTCAGAGGTAGCCAGGATTTTCGATGAATATGCTGACCTGCTGGAAATTCACGGCGCTAACGAGTACAGGGTACGCGCCTACCGGACGGCGTCACGCAACATTTCATACCTTTCCCACAATCTGTCGGATATGATCAGACAGGGGGAAGACCTGACGAAGCTGCCCGGAATTGCTGACGACCTGGCAGGCAAAATTACTGAAATCGTAAAGACCGGACATCTCTCCGCACTGGAGGAACTAAAAAAAACCATCCCGGAGGAGTTGAGAAAAATCACCCGGATAGCCGGACTGGGGCCGAAGCGTGCCTATAGATTATATTACGGTCTGGGTATTTCCAGTATTAGAGAGCTGGAAAAAGCCGCCCGTGAGGGAAATATTAAAGAACTTCCGGGTTTCGGGATAAAGCTGGAACAGGCAATTCTGGATGATATTGAGCGCAGGGGTAAACTAAGAGAAGGCAGGCGTGTCCTGTATTCTGCCGCCGAGGAGATAGTTCAACCTCTTCTGGCTTATCTATGGGATGCGAAAGGTGTCAAAGGGGTAGAAGTTGCCGGCAGCTACCGCCGGGGCGTGGAGACCGTGGGAGACCTGGATATTCTGATTACTTCTGAAAAAGTCTCGGACGCGGTAGACCATTTCACAAGTTATGATGAAGTTGAAAGAGTAATAGCCAGAGGCACAACCCGATCCTCGGTCATACTGCGCGGGGGGCTTCAGGTGGACCTGCGCGTCGTTCCTGAAGAAAGCTACGGCGCCGCTCTGCACTATTTCACCGGCTCTAAAGCACATAGTATTGCAATCAGAAAAAGAGGAGTGCGGCGGAGACTCAAGATAAATGAAGACGGTGTATTTACACGAGACCAGTTGATTGCCGGCAGGACTGAGGAAGAGGTCTATGCCAGGGTGGATCTCCCCTATATTGAACCGGAATTAAGGGAAAACCGGGGCGAAATCGAAGCCGCACTGAGGAATAATCTGCCCGACCTGATCACCCTGAATGATATCCGGGGAGACCTGCATTCCCATACAAATCTTACGGACGGTCATTCAAGTCTTGAGGAGATGGCTCTCGCCGCGAAGAAAAGGGGTTATGAATACCTGGCCATCACAGAACATTCCAAGCGATTGACCGTAGCTCACGGATTAAACAAGGCCCGCCTTGCTGAACAAATTGAAAGGATTGATAGTCTGAATAATCAACTGAACGGTATTATTGTGCTGAAAAGTATCGAGGTGGATATTCTGGAAGATGGCTCTCTGGACCTTCCGGATGATATCTTGAAAAAACTGGACCTGGTAATCTGCTCCGTACATCATAAATTCAATCTTCCCCGAGAAAAGCAGACCGAACGTATCATCCGGGCAATGCATAATCCGTATTTTATGATTCTGGGACATCCCACCGGGAGAATGATTGACGAACGTCCGCCTTATGACGTCGACGTAGAAAGATTGATAAAAGCTGCCAAAGAAACCGGTTGCATCCTCGAGCTCAATTCACAGCCTGAACGCCTGGACCTGGACGATATCTATTGCAAGATGGCCCGAGATATGGGCGTAATGGTAGCTATTAACTCTGACGCCCACAGCACGCAAGAGCTTGATTTTATGCATTACGGGGTGATACAGGGGAGGCGGGGCTGGCTGGAACCGAAGAATGTTCTGAATACCAGGAGCTGGCCGGAGTTGAAAAAGCTGCTTCAAAAATCCAGAAAAACCCTGGTCTCCGGCGCAGCTCCCGGTAATATTTCAGAAAAAATCGGAGCAAAACGGTAATAATCTCAATCCCGTTTGCGGGTAGTATGCTTTGCTTACTACTCGGTCCGTTGTGGCGGATACGTATTTTCCGAGGGTGGCGGATTAAAATCAGCCGGTCTATTGTAGATTTCCAGAATAGTCCCCAGGTGATTCTCCGTATCCATATAGGCAAAGGAATCCATGGGCGTCTTGCCGCTCATCAATACCCCGATACCGTGCTTTTGCATTAGAGCTACGGCCTCATCATAATCACCCACGTCACAGGCAATGTGATGGAGGCCTTCTCCCTTCTGGTCAAGAAATTCATGATAGATACTTGTACCGGATAAAGGCTGAATCAGCTCCCATTGAATATCACCAGCGTGGGCTATAGCCAATCTGATTGAATAAGATACCGGTTCTCCCCGGAGCCGGGTATCACTTAAAAACGGAGGCTGGAATGTTACGATACTCCAGGGCCCGATGCCGAAAACCTCCCAGTAAAGTTTCATCGACTTTTCCAGGTCTTTGACCACCAGCCCAATCTGCAGGACTTTCTTTATCTTTACCTTTTCTATTATTTCCATAGTACTATTCTCTCCTTTAACCTCTGCAAAGTTCTCCGCCGTCTACCGGCAAACCGACACCGCTTATCTGTCGGGCATCCTCCGAAGCCAGGAATAAGGCGGCGTTAGCGATATCTTCAGGCTCGCCAAGATGGCCCAGAGGAATAAAATCTTTAATTTGCTCATCAGTTATGGGTACATCATGTGTCTGAAGCATTGGAGTCCTGGTACCGCCCGGGATGATACAATTGACATTGATATTATAAGGCCCCCATTCCATAGCCAGAGCATGGGTCAAATGAATGATACCGGCCTTGGCCGTGGCATACGCACTCATACCGGGATGGCTCCTCAGGCCTGCAATAGAAGCAACATTAACAATCTTGCCTCCATGGTTTTTCACCATCCATTGTCCGGCCCGCTGGCTACAGATGAAATTGCCGCGGAGCATGACGCCCATAACCCTGTCCCACATTTCTAATGACATCTCCAGTGCCGGAGCGCCGACCGAGATGCCCGCATTATTTACCAGTATGTGTATTCCCCCCAGCTCATTGATGACCCGGTCAAACATTGCATTCACTTCCCTGGCTTCCGCAATATCAGCCTGGACGGCAATCGCTGTTCCTCCCGCTTTCTGAATTTCTTCAGCCGTCTTCTCAGCTGATGCCAAATTAACATCGTTCACAGCTACTTTCGCACCCTCCCGGGCAAACAGGAGTGCAGTGGCCCGGCCCATTCCGCTACCCGCCCCTGTAATCAGGGCTACTTTTCCTTCTAATTTCACATCTCTCTCCTTGTTGATTATTTGATATTACGTAAAGTAATTTCACTTGAATCTGGTTATATATTTATCATTTACCGGCTACAAAGCCTGAAGCCCAGGCCCAGCCGAGGTTATATCCCCCGCGCTGTCCGTTGATATCCAGGACTTCACCCGCGAAATGAATCCCCTTTTTCAATTTAGATTCCAGCGTCACCGGATTGATTTCATTGACATTGATACCGCCTCCGGTAAATTCTGCCTCGTTCCATCCCCGTGTTCCGGCAACTATAAAACGCCGGTCCTTTAAAATGTCGACTGCCGTATTGATATTGTTACTCTCAAACAAACCCCGAAGCGCCAGGGCAAGTTTATTCGGCAAAATTCCTGTCAACATTTCTTCACCGGACCATTTGGCTTTTTTCCTCCTGTTAAGCTCATTCCTCAACGCGTCTGTTTCCATGAACGGTACCATGTCCACCGAAACAAACACTTTCGCCTTCCGGTATCGGTTTACTGCAATGGATATCGCTTCACTGACGTCCAGAATACAGGTACCGGACAGGCCGTACCTGGTAAAAAGCAGATCGCCCCGGACCGCCCTCCCTGTCTTGTCTTCAATAATGCTCCTGGCAGCCGCAAATATCTTTTGACCCTGCAGAAGATGACACAAAGGGTCCTTTACAATCAGTGGCACTGCAACCGGAACAGGTTCCACTATCGTATGGCCTATCTGTGCGGCCATCCTGTACATGCCTCCGTCTGAGCCAAAAGCCGGATAGGTCTTGCCGCCTCCGGTAATGATTAATTTCCGGCATTCGATTTTTCGCCCGGCCTGTGACGAAACCAAAATACCGTTCTTGACCGATGACACTCCGGTACAGTGAAAATTGAATTCCACCGGTACAGATAACCTTTTTAGTTCCATCTCCAGAACTTTTAACACTGAGGATGCCTGGTTTGTAACAGGAAATATCCTTCCTTCAACTGAATATGTCTCGAGGCCAAGTCTTTTGAAAAAGTCCAGAATCTGTGTCTTGCCGAATTGCTCAAACACAGATATTATCAGTTTTCTGGCCGCGGGATTATAGTGTGCTTCGCTCATATCTTCGTTTAAGAGATTACATCTCCCGTTGCCTGAAGCCAAAATCTTCTTGCCCAATTGCGGCATTTTTTCACAGATAACTACTGACTCTCCCCGGCGGGCTGTACTGATAGCGGCGCAGATACCGGCAGCACCGCCGCCAATGACTGCAGTAGAATATTTATCCATTCCAGGCATTATCCCTATCTCAAATGCTCAATCATATTTTCCTGGCTCTTCCGGGTATTGCTTAACC
>CAZIQW010000195.1:0-3923 GCA_964541585.1 uncultured Dehalococcoidales bacterium
CCGGAAATCGCTCAGCAAGGCTACCGGCTAATCAAGGAAGTTACCGGAAACAGCGACCCCTTCCTCCAGGCTAAAACTGCGGCCAACGAGACCGCTTTAAAGCTCTATCCATATTTCAAAGAACTGATATCCGGTTCAAAGGACCCTCTGCTGTCCGCCTGTAAACTGGCCATTGCCGGCAATTCAATCGATCATGGCCCCATGATGGCTAACTTCGATATCAAGCAGATTCTTCAGTTTCCTTCCGAATTCGATCTGGCAATTGACGATTATCCGGCGCTCCTGGATAATCTGACAACAGCGAAACGCATTTTATACATCGGGGACAATGCCGGAGAAATTGTGCTGGACCGTATTCTGATTGAAGAGCTTCACAAAATCAGAGAGCTGGAAGTTAACTTCGTGGTCCGGGACCAGCCAGTCATCAATGATGTGACCATGGCTGATGCTTTGGCTACCGGTATGAATAAAGTGGCAGGTATCATTCCCAGCGGGTCGGATGCTCCGGGGACTATCCTTCCCCAGTGTTCGCTGGAGTTACAGCGGTACTACCATTCTGCCGACCTGATTATCTCCAAGGGTCAAGGGAACTATGAGTCACTGGAAGGAGAGACCGGCAATCTCTTCTTTTTCCTGAAAGCCAAATGTGAGCTGATGGCGGACATTCTGGGTGTTAAGGTAGGAGACGCCGTTCTCAAGCAGCACGTATATCTTGATTGTGTAAGCTGAAAAGACATCCGGATAATAAAATGACCTTAATTTATTGCAGCAGAGGTGAACATGAGTCTGAAAGATTATTATCATATACTGGGCGTGAATGAAGATACCAGCATTCAGGATATTAAAAAAGCCTTCCGACAGCTTGCTTCGCGCTATCACCCGGACCATAATCCGGATAATATCAGTGATGCCGAGGCGAGATTTAAAGAAATTAACGAGGCCTATGAGGTCCTGGGAGATGAGCAGAAAAGGTGGCAGTATGATTATTTGAGAAGACTGTCAGATAATGCACAATCAGGTGTAGAAAATAATCCGTGCGGCTACTCCGACCCGGTTACGTTACAGGAAATGCTGCGAAGGTTCTCCGGAATGGGGATTGCTTTTAAGGGAATGGGCTGCTGGAGCGGGAGAGGCTGCCGCCGGCAGTTCTGGCAATGTCATCGTCAGCAGTGGCGGGAGTAAGCTAAAACGGAGGTAGTTCTTTGATCGATTCTATAGCCTACGGTCCGGTACCATCCCGGAGATTGGGGCACAGCCTGGGTATTAACAATATTCCTCCAAAAACATGCAGCTATTCCTGCGTTTACTGCCAGCTTGGAACGACCCTGAAAACACAGGTTGGACGGAGATGTTTTTATAAACCGGAGGAAATTGCCGAGAGTGTAAAGGTAAAAATCGAGCAAGCCCGGGAAAAGGGGGAGCCGGTAGATTACCTGACTTTTGTGCCCGACGGCGAACCTGCGCTGGATGTTAATCTGGGACAGGAGATTGAACTCATCAAATCCTTTAATAAGAAAGTAGCGGTCATCACCAATGCATCCCTCATCTGGCAGGAAGATGTCCGGCGAGATTTGCAAAAAGCCGATTGGGTATCTCTTAAAATAGATGCGGTAAATGAAGAAATCTGGCGCCGGATAGACCGGCCGCAGAAATCATTGAGCATTAATGAGATTCTGGATGGAATACTGGCGTTCCGGGATTCTTTTCAGGGGCTGCTAACAACGGAGAGTATGCTTCTTCAAGGTTTAAATGACAGGACTGAAGAGATTGAGGTAATAGCCGGTTTCCTGGCCAGACTGAAGCCAGACATAGCTTACCTATCCATTCCCACAAGACCGCCAGCGGTAAAGGCAGTGACCGCCGCCAGCGAAAAGACTATCACTATGGCTTACCAGATTCTTAAATCGAGGATGGAAAGAGTGGAATGTTTGCTTGGCTACGAAGGGAACGCCTTTGCCTTTACCGGCAATGTCGAAGACGATTTACTTGGCATTACAGCGGTCCATCCAATGAGAGAAGATGGTGTGACGGAACTTTTGAGAAAAGCCGACGCCGGATGGGACACTATCCATAAATTGATAAGAGACGGCAATCTCGCTGAAGTAGAATATTTGGGGAAACGATATTACATCAGAAAATTGAAAATCTCTACAACCTGATTTGAGAATAAGGATAATTAAATGAAGACAGCAAATTACGTTCACCAGGAAAGTAATGATTTTACAGTAGCTAAAGCAAAAACCGGTGATATCGCCCAGGTGCACCAGTTAATTAACTTCTTTGCCGGCAGAGGAGAAATGCTGTCTCGCTCATTAAGCGAGTTATATGAAAATATGAGAGAGTGTTTCATTGTCCGCTCGGATAAACAGGTGATAGCCTGTTCATCCTTACATATTTTCTGGTCTGACCTGGCTGAGGTAAGGTCACTGGCAGTAGCCGAGGATAAACAGATGCAGGGCATCGGGGCTAAACTGGTGGAAGCGTGTCTGGATGAGGCCGAACAATTAGGTATTGCTGCAACATTTTGCCTGACTTATAAGCCTGCTTTTTTCAAGAAGCTTGGCTTTTCCGTAATCGATAAAAAGGAATTGCCCCAGAAAGTGTGGACTGACTGTTATCGCTGCCCCAAATTCCCTGAATGCGATGAGGTAGCTCTTATCCATCATCGAGATGTTTAGAAAATAGAACAGATAATTTGCCCCCGTAACCCGATTGAAGCTAAAGGAGAACTAACCATGACGGGACTTTATGATTCGTTTCAACGCCCCATAAACTACCTGCGCATATCGGTGACTGACCGCTGTAATTTGCGCTGCATCTATTGTATGCCGGCTCAGGGAGTGAGCCTGCTTGATCACGATGAGATTCTGACCTACGAGGAAATCCGTAATGTAACACTGGCAGCCGTCCGGCTTGGTATTAACAAAATAAGACTTACCGGCGGCGAGCCGTTAGTCAGGCCAGGACTGGCGAAGCTTATAGATATGCTGGCACAGATAGAGGGTGTAGACGATATTTCTCTTACTACCAATGGTACCCTTCTCAATAAATACGCGGCAGAACTTAAGTCTGCCGGCCTGAAAAGAGTCAACGTCAGTCTTGACACTCTGAAGCCAGAGAGATTCAAATCCATCACTCGCCTCAGCGATAGGCTTCAAGATGTACTGGATGGGATAGATACCGCCAGGGCAGTGGGACTTAATCCGGTCAAAGTCAACGTGGTAGTAATGGCTGACATTAACGACGATGAAATCCTGGATTTTGCAGCCAGGACGATTGAAGATGGCTGGCATGTACGCTTCATTGAGATAATGCCGGTAAATAACGAAACCACTTCTCACCGGTGGTTTGTCCCGGTCAGCGTAATGCGAAAGCGCTTCGAGTCATTGGGGCCGCTGGAGCCCTGCCTTTCCACTACCGGCAACGGGCCTGCCAAATACTTTCGCTTTCCTGACGCCAGGGGCACTATCGGCTTTATAACCCCGGTGAGTGAACATTTCTGTTTTCACTGTAACCGTTTACGGCTTACCTCCGACGGTAAGTTGCGTCCCTGCCTGTTAGATGAAACGGAGATAGACCTGAAACAGCCGCTGCGTACCGGGACATCCATCTCCGGCATCATGAGCCTGATTGAAGAGGCAGCGGCCCGTAAACCGTTGGGTCACAGGCTCTCTGAAGGCTATATACCTGAAGGAAGACCATTTTCCAGGCTGGGAGGCTAGCAGCAAAAGATATGTTCGCATATTATCATTATGCTTACCGTCAAATTCATTCATTAAGGAGGAACTAAGAAATGGCGCTTCGCATTACTACTCTGAGTGAAAACACTGCTGCGATGGGTGATTATCTTGCCGAATGGGGATTAAGCGTACTCATAGAAGATCGAAGAGCGTCGTGTAGGGAAAGAGTGTAGGATAGGGTGT
>CAZIQW010000195.1:3933-5017 GCA_964541585.1 uncultured Dehalococcoidales bacterium
ATGCCATGATACTCCTTGACACCGGAACCAGCTTCTCAGCCGTCCATAATGCGGAAACTCTGGGCATCGATCTTTCTCGGGTAGATAAGATTGTTTTGAGTCACGGGCATTACGACCATACCGGCGGGTTACGTGAAGTATTAAGGAGGATGAGAAAAGAGGTTGAGATAATTGCTCACCCGGATATATGGCAAAGCAAGTATTTCCGCAGTGAAGGTAAGCCGGACAGGCATATCGGTATACCCTTTCAAAGAGAAAAACTGGAAAGCTCTGGAGCCAGGTTCAGATTGACCCGAGAGCCGATTAAGATAACTGAGAACGTCTGGACCACCGGTGAGGTCCCGATGGTAACTGAATACGAGACCATCGACACCTCACTTTTCATCAAACAGGGCTCTGATTTCCAGCCGGACCCGGTACTGGATGACCAGGCTCTGATAGTGAAGACGGAACCGGGGCTGGTAATCATCCTGGGCTGTGCTCACCGGGGTATGATAAACACTATCTACCACGCACGAGAAATTACCGGAATTCGTGAAGTACAGGCGGTAATCGGCGGCTCCCATCTCGTCGGCGCTTCTGAAGAGCGGCTGTGGCAGAGCATCGCCGCAATCCGGGAGTCAGGAGTCCAAAAACTGGGGCTTTGCCACTGCACCGATTTACCGGTAATCAGCCTTCTGGCTCAAGAATTCGGCGAGAACTTCATCTTCAATAAAGCCGGTACCAGACTTGAGTTTCCGTAAGATTCAATAACAACGACTTCTCAGGGGCAAGCCATGAAAATAGCTGTGCTGGCAGACGGAACAAACCTTTCTGCGAGGGTTGGATTTAGATTCAGCACGTCACCTTACCTGATAATATTTGATGATGAGACGGGCTCTTTTGAAGCTTTACCTAATCCTGGAGCTTCAACCCAGCACGGGAAAGGAGTGCAAACCGCTGTATTTTTATTGAGCCGGGAAATACAGCAGGTTCTGGTTGGCTATTGCAGCCCCGCCATTCGGAATCAGCTCAAAGCTAATGGTGTAGAAGTACTAACAGGCATCGAAGGCACGGTGAAAGATGCAATCGAGAACTTGAAGAG
>CAZIQW010000196.1:0-4994 GCA_964541585.1 uncultured Dehalococcoidales bacterium
CCCCACCCCCCTACCCTACACTCTTTCCCTACACGACGCTCTTCCGATCTGGATGCCGTGTTCTAAAAAATCACAAGCAACCCGGGCATGGAGACTGGTGGGCACAGCGATGCTGACGGCATCAACCCTGCCAATCAGTTCATGGTAATCCAGATAACCCTGGACATGGTATTTGCCTGCCATCTCCGTTGTCTTTTTAGCGTCGCTGTCGGAGACACCGGCAATGGCATAGCCAAGCTCGTGATAGACCCTGACATGGTGCTGCCCCATGGCCCCCAGGCCCACAACACCTACGTTAATCACACTGGCCCCTGCCCAGACCGTGATATTCCAGGCCTGCCCTGGCTGCGGCTTCGGGCTTCAGAATGTTCCTGATGTCTATCACTAGCTGACCGGTCATGGCTGCCTTTATCCTTGCCAGGTCAAGGGTGCCGTATGCCGAGTGCGCCGTAGAGATGATAAGGCAATCCGCCCCCCGGCAGGCTTGATATGGGTCTTTCTCAATATCAAAGGAGAATTTCTCATCAGTAATAAAGGGGTCATGCACCACCACTGCCTTGCCCCTCTCCACTAACAATCTGATTAGTTTCAATGTATGTGAAGTCTCGAATGATTTCACATCCTTTTTAAAACTTAAACCAAAAATCGCCACCTTATGAATGTCATCATTCAATGAACCAACAATGCTGGAAAACAACCCCTCATTAATATCCCTGGCGGTCTTGATAAGTTTGGGGCAATAACCCTTATCAATCAGGTCGCTAATAATATAATAGGGGTCCATGGGAATGCAGTGACCGCCAACCAAGCCCGGATTCAGAATGTGGCTATAAGGCTGGGAATTGGCGGCGGCAATCACCTCGCGCGCATCCGCACCGTATATCTCGCATATTTGCGCCAGCTCGTTGGCAAAGGCAATGTTGACATCTCGATAGCTGTTTTCCACCACCTTCTCCAGCTCGGCCGCTTCTAAACTTTTCATGCTGATAACACGGGGGGCAAATGTCCCGTATATCTCGGACAATGCAAAGGCGCTCTTGGCATCAATGCCGCCCAGGATTTTGGGATAAGCCCTGAGGTCTCGCAACACCTGGGGAGCCTGTGTCCTCTCCGGCGAATAGGCCAGTCCATAGTCTTTACCGGCAACAAGGTCTTGGCCTGATGTCTTATATCGGCCGAAGACGCGCCGCGCCGTACCGGGGGGCACAGTGCTCTGCAAGACAATAAGAACGCCGGGGCGGATAATCTGCCCGAGCGCCCGGCCTACCGTTTCCACCGCGTCCACATCAGGTTTTTCCCCCTTGATTAAGGTAGGCACGGCAACAATGTAAACCTCACACCGGGATGCGGCCCCCAATTCCGTTGTGGCCTGAAGCGTCCCCGTAGCTATGGTCCGGGCTATCAATTCTGCCACGCCGGTTTCATCGGGTATCGGCGACTGGCTATTGTTAATCAACTCGACCGTTCTTTTATTAACATCAACGCCGATAACCGGAAAGCCCTGGTTAGCCAGCGTTACAGCCAAAGGCAAACCAACCCGGCCGAGGCCAATGAAGCCAACCACAATATCGCGTTCGGCAGCCCTTTTTCTTATCGTATCTTCAGAATCAAAGTAAATCATTACTCTAGCTTGTCGCTCCTTATCATGTTTGAGTATATCGCAAAACAACACGCTTTACTAACCTGACCCAACAAGCCTGACAAAAAACTGATGTGCGAGTAAATAAAGGGTATTTTACAGCTTCAGCACTAACTCCTGACCGGGCAGAACGCTGGTGTTTGCTATTGCAAAGCATATGATTCCCATATAGAATCTACATATCAGCTATACACATGAGATGTTATAAGGAAGTTAGATGCCACTACCGGTCCGCGTTGGGCTCTTTATGAGCGTTGTCAAGGGGCTACTGTTGCTCAGATTCAACGAGACAACAATCATAAAATACTACAGAAAAAAAGGCGCCTGCATTGGCGAAAATTGCCGCATCAATTTTCGCAGTTTGTTAGATGAGCCAAAGTTAATTAACATAGGCAACCACGTCTACATTGCCCAGGGCGCCGTCCTGCACACTCATGATGGAGCAACCTGGATTTTTAAAGAAGAGATGCCTGATATTAGAGTGTGCGGCAAGATTGTCATTGAAGATAACTGTTTCATCGGAGTTAATGCCCATATTCTGCCAAACGTCAGGATCGGTCAAAACTCCATTGTAGCAGCGGGCTCCGTAGTCATAAACGACATCCCTGCCAACAGTATTGCCATGGGCGTGCCGGCAAGAATCATCGGTACCACGATAAAATATAAAGAGAAATGCTTGCGTCTCTGGGACGAACAGAAGCGAGAACAGGCAAACAAAAAACCCGGGCGTTAGTCACTTATAAAAGGGCTCTCGCATATCGTCAACGCGTAAAAAAAAGAAACCGGCTCTCATTCGTATCTGCGGGCCTATCATTAAATCAGCGCATCATACACCATTGCCTTAATTAATACATATAAAGCGTGACTTAAATGAAAAACAAGAAGGTGGTCATTACCGGTGGCGCCGGCTTTATCGGCTCAAGCCTGGCTCATGAGCTGGCCGATGACAACACTGTCATCATTATTGACGACCTCTCCACGGGCAAAAGGGCAAACATATCCGAACTCACCAATCGGGAGAACGTCAGCTTCATGCAGGCCAGTATTCTAAATCATGATTTATTGCATGACGCCTGCCGGAATGCGGACTTTGTGTTCCACCAGGCAGCCATTGCCAGCGTCCCGCGCAGCATAGAGGACCCCTCCTCAACCAACGAAGTCAATATTACCGGGACTCTGAATGTGCTGATGGCCGCCAGAGACAACGGCGTTAAAAAGGTCGTCTTTGCCTCTTCATCTGCAATCTATGGCAACAACCCCACCCTGCCCAAGAAAGAGAGCATGACACCCGAACCCCAATCGCCCTACGCCATAACCAAGCTCGCAGGCGAGTATTATGGCGACATCTTTCACCATCTGTACGGACTACCCACGGTTTCATTGCGGTATTTTAATATCTACGGGCCACGGCAGGACCCCCATTCCCAGTACGCCGCGGTAATTCCCTATTTCATCTCCCAAATCCAGCAAGGCCAGCCACCGGTTATCTACGGAGACGGCGAACAGACCAGGGACTTCACTTTTGTTCGTGATGTAGTCCGGGCAAATATCGCAGCCGCGGAGTCAGCTGCCACCGGCATTCTTAATATAGGGGCCGGCGGCAGCATCACCATCAACAAGCTGGCCGCAATGCTAACAGAGGTCATGGGCAGAGACTTAAAACCTGTGCATCAAGCACCGAGGCCCGGCGATATCAGAAACAGCCTGGCTGACATTTCCAGGGCCAGAGCCATGGGCTATCAACCAAAATACTGTCTGGAAGACGGCCTGCGGGAAACCGTGCAATGGTTTTTAGACCAGCATTAAGCCAGGATAGGCGAGGCGTCGGATGAAGCTGTGTTTTATTGCAGACGCCCGCAGCATCCACGCCCAGAGATGGACCAGATTCTTTGCCCAAAGGGGCCATGAAGTACACTTAATTTCGCCTATGCCAGCAAAGGAATGCGACATCGGCGCCAGCAAATTATATGTGCTCAAGAGTTTCCCGCATCACATCAAATTCATATCCGGCATATTCAACCTGCTCTACTACTTTCTGCAACTCAAGAAAATAATACGCCAGGTCAAACCCCGCATTTTGCATGCGCATTATGTCACAGACTGTGGTTTATGGGGAGCATTATGCGGCCATCATCCCTTTATACTGAGCGCCTGGGGTTCCGATATTCTGGTGGAACCGACTATGTCCAGGGTAGCCCGCTACTTCACCAGATTCGCGCTTAAAAGGGCTGAGCTCATACTGGCTGCCGGGGACAGGCTGGTTGAGCCAATAATTAAACTAGGAGCAACGCCTGACAAAATTAGCCTGTTACCCATTGGCGTAGATATCCACAAGTTTGCCCCCGTAGCAAAGCATAAAAATACCGCAGCAGTCATCAGCACCCGCACCCTGGCTCCGATATATAACGTTGAAACGCTCATCAGGGCCATACCTCTGGTCCTGAAGCAAATCCCCGAGGCCAAATTCACCATCGCCGGCGACGGGGCCCAAAAAAGTTATCTTGAGGACCTGGCTAAATCCCTGGACGTAACTGATAGCGTCAGCTTTGTTGGGCACTTGCCCCATGACCATCTTCCGGGCTATTTAGCTTCAGCAGATGTCTACGTTTCCACATCCCTGTCCGATGGCAGTTCCATCAGTATGCTGGAGGCTATGGCTTGCGGGCCAGCCCCTATCGTAACGGACGTCGGTGATGTTAGAAACTGGATAACTGATGGGAAGAACGGCTTCATCATTCCTCCCCAAAAGCCGGATTTACTGGCAGATAGCATTATGCTGCTACTGAAGAACCAAGAGCTTAGAGCAGAGATGGGCCAGATTAACCGACGGCTCATTGAAGAAAGAGCTGATTTCCAAAAAAATATGATTGAGATGGAAAGATTATACGAGCAGTTGGTCAAGGAGCCAAAGGAATCATAGCAATAAGAAAACGCACTGGAAATTACTCTGAAAGCCATAAAAAGCACAGCACTGCTCACCATGCCTTATCTGTCAAAAAGACAGTAACCCAGACAAAACACTAGCTCAATAGGTAAGAATTTCGCCTCTACGGCATCAGGGCAGTTTAACAACGGCATTATCATGTCCGAGACAACAGGGAGAAGGCAAGTGACTTTATAACAGACTTGTCTTCTTTCGTAAGTAAAAATTGATAAATTAGAGCAATATAGGCACACAATAAAACAGCACCTGCCAGATATTGATTCAAATATTCTCTGGCCAATAAATATAACGCCACTGTAATACCAGCACAAAGGATCGCAATAAAAAACCACCTAAAATCTATCTTTGTGCGCAGTATCCTGACCAGCATCACAAAAAATATCACCGTCCACAGCAATACCGAAATTGTAC
>CAZIQW010000197.1:0-4962 GCA_964541585.1 uncultured Dehalococcoidales bacterium
CCGGTCGAGGCCTCCAGCATGACAGACTGGCAAATATTTCATGCGTCTTATATAGATTCAAATCCATTCGGTTTTCCAGCCTGTTATCATCTTTCCATTCAAACTCACCGGTCATGAAAAATATCAGCAGAGGACCTGAATATTCCGGTTCTCAAAGCTCGAAGACCGGGCCAGTATCTTCAATGCATGGTTGTTCAAATGCGGAGCCTGCAATCCAGACAATTCAAACACTAATTATTTAATCCTGCTTGATTACATAAAATTACTGACAAAACGGCTCTCAAAAACCGGCTAGAATATATTTAGCCGGATTAAATATATTAAAATATAATCAGGAGAGGAAAGCGTGAAAAGTGATGAGGAAATCTGCCTGGAAGTTCTGGATGAGCTCAGATGGGAGACCAGGATAAGCAATCCCACGGCTACAGGTGTGGCTGTGAAGGAAGGAGTGGCGACGCTCTGCGGTTACGCAGATAACCTTTCCGATCAGTATCTGGCTCAAAACGCAGCCCAAAGCGTCCCCGAGGTGAAAGGGGTAGTATCCGGTATAGAATCGAAAAGGCGTTCCAGCGGATGGCCGCGCATCATGCCAGGCATATCCAGGTCGAGGTACAGGACAGCAAAGCGATTTTGACCGGGGTGGTCTATGCGTGGGTGGAGAAAGCGGAGGCGGAACGCATTACCCGGGAAATACCGGGGATAAAGGAGGTGGAGAACCGCCTGACATTGACTCCCCTGTTAGACGGGAAAGAAAGTCCTCCTGGAAAATAAAAATCGGGAGTTAAAGAACAGTTGAAGGGCCAGTTGACCCGAGGGGCCCGGGGGATAGGCCGGGAAACAGCGCAAGGAATTTAAACGTACTGCTTTCTTTGCGAACTGGAAAAGGGTGCTCAGGAACCGGCTTCAGCCGGTAAAAAATTCAGAGATAAACAAAAAGAAAACAAAAAAATCCCGATTTTGGTTCCGGTTTTAAAAGATGGCGACGAAATAAAGGCAAGGGCAGCTGTTTTCAGAAAATCTATACCTCTCTAGCTCAATAAATCAGGGTTTGACATGGGTTTATCAATGTGATAAGGTAAAAAAGGTCATCGACCTGAAGAATAAGTTAGGAGAGTCCGAATGACCTGAGATGATTAATAGTAAGTTATTGGGGTTAAACATCGTCACACGCACCTGATCCCCGGGGGAGATTACCCAACAATAATTTTTATTTAATCTTTACGTAGTTCGGAGTCCTATCAAGTTACTGATTTCCTGGTATACCAGATTTCCCCTGTGTCCTTTGACTCAATATCGTCCTTTTTGCAGTGGTTTTTTCATCATTTTTAATCGATGGGCCGATATTTTGTTTTGTTTTTTCACCAAAGCTTAGTCAGAAACGAAGGAGGATAGTAATGAGTGGAGCAAAACAACTAACCGAAACCAAAATCGATTACTACCCGGTACTGAAAATAATGGGATATGATCCGCCAGACCGTTCACCTGCTCGAATTCAATCGCTAGTAGCCAATTATATGAAGAAATCGTCACGCTGGATAAGTCCCACCTACAACTACACGATTAAAGAAGTACTGGAGGTTTCAGATAATATTTCCCGTATAGAAGGGGACATTGTATTCGAGGGCGGAGTAATTGCCCGCTTATTAGAGGGATGCGAGAAAGTAGCCATATTTTCTCTGACCATAGGCAGCGCTATTGAAAAGCTTTCGGCCAGCATGGCCGAGTACGGCTGGGTGTTGAAGGCTTCCGTGCTGGATGCCGTCGCTTCCGTAATGGCCGAAAAACTGGCCGATGAGGTACACAGCCGCATTGCGGCAAAAGCATTAACCCAGGGACTGGCTGTTAGCCGCAGATTCAGTCCCGGCTATTGTGATTGGCACGTGTCCCAGCAAAAAATGGTGTTCAAGGCGCTGGGACAGCATACCGCCGGAGTCAAGCTTACCCCTTCCAACCTGATGATACCCAGGAAATCAATGTCCGGTATCATCGGTCTGGGACCATTCGGACTGGCTGACAAATATGCACCCTGCCTCACCTGTGAAAGAAACCAGGAGTGTCCCTGGAGGAGGATTTAATTAAATGGCTAGAAAAGGTATTCCCGGCGGTAGTTATAAACCGCTCTCAGATGAAAGCGTACAGAAGATTCACCAGACCGCTATGCGCTTGATTGAGGAGGTTGGTTTTCAGGTTAACTCGGAAGCCGCAATGAAACTATTCGCTGAAGCCGGCGCCGATGTCGATCACCAGAATCGTACGGTCAAGATTTCCCGGGAACTGGTGATGAAACTCATTGACAGAGCCCCATCCGAGATTCTTCTGGCCGGGAGAGAAGAAAAAAACGATATATTTTTAGGGAGCAACCGGGTTTACGCAGGTACCGGTGGCACCGCTCTCTATATATACGAACCCAAAACCGATACCAAGCGTCTCGCCTCGCTTCAAGATATTAAAGATTTGGGGAGACTGGTGGACAAACTGGAGAATATCCATCTTTTCATGCTGCCCACCTACCCAAGCGAGCTTCCCGTGGAGGAAGTGGATGTCAACCGTTTTTTTGCGGGACTGGATAATACCACCAAGCACATCATGGGCGGAGTCTATACAGCAGAAGGCGTGGCCAGCGTGGTCCGCATGGCGGAGATAGCAGCCGGTTCTACTGAAGCTTTCCTGCGGCGTCCCATAATTTCCATGGTAGCTTGCAGTATCAGCCCTTTCAAACTGGACGGCAACTACGGAGACCTGGTGATAACCATTGCCAAACACGGCATTCCGCTGGTTGTTCCGGCGGAACCGCTCTGCGGGGCAACCTCTCCGGTAACTTTGGCGGCCAATATTACGGTCCAGACCGTAGATTCCCTGATGGGCGTGATGCTTTCGCAGATAGTGAACCCGGGAACACCGGTTATATTCGGTTCGGTTGCCACCAATACCGATTTGAAAGATATGAAATATCTGGCCGGTTCTATCGAGATGGGACTGATTAATGCTGCCAGCGCTCAAATGGCCCAATTCTACAAACTTCCCTACTACGGTACGGGAGGTATGACCGATTCCAAGGTGCTGGATGCTCAATGCGGGTATGAATCAGCCCTCACCAGCCTTCTTTGCGCGCTGGCCGGGGCCAATTTTATTCATGATGCCGCCGGGTTAATGGAATTTGCCATGACGGTTTGCTATGAAAAAATGGTGATTGATAATGAGATACTGGGCATGGTGATGAGGGCGGTAGAAGGCATCAAAGTAGATGAGGAAACACTGGCTTTCGACTTGATGCAGAAGGTGGGTCCCGCCGGCAACTTCATCACGGCCAAACACACGCGGCACCACATGCGCCGGGAACATTACCATCCGTCTTTAAGCGACCGCAGTCTGCGTGAAGACTGGCAGGGCGCCGGGCAGAAGGAAACCTGGCAGCGGGCTTCCGATGTAGTGGAAAAGCTGCTGCAGGAAGACTCTGACTCGCTTCCTCCGGATACCCGCAGCCGGATTTTGAGCGAAATCAAAGGAATAAAGGATTAGCGATGCTGGTAGTAGGTGAAAAAATAAATGCCACGATTAAATCAGTCGGCACGGCAATTGCCGGCCGGGATGCTGAATTTATCAGCAAGCTGGCCCGCGAACAAGCAGAAGCCGGAGCGGATTTTATTGATGTGAATACGGGTGAAGGGGGTACCGGGGATACATCTGCAATCGAATGGCTGATAGATGTGGTCCAGAAGGCGACGGACAAACCCCTGGCCGTGGACAGTGATGTTCCGGAGGTTATTGCCGCCGGCCTGCGAAAATACAGCGGTGAAAAGGTGATGATAAATTCGATTACCGCCGAGAAGGAAAGGCTGGAGTCCATCAGTCCCCTGGCCAGAGACAGGAATGCCCTCCTGGTGGCGCTGGCGATGGGAAAAGAAGGCATCCCCCCCACCGTGGAAAAGAGACTGGAAGCCTGTGAAAATATAATGAATTACGTTACCCGCCTGGGTATTTCACCGGGGCAGATATATTTTGATCCCCTGGTGCTGCCGATAGGAGTCGATGAAAAGCAGGGCATGGTGACGCTAAATACAATAAAACAGATTAAGGAACGTTTTCCGGAGGCAAAAACCCTGATGGGGCTGTCAAATGTTTCTTACGGACTGCCCGGCCGCAGACTGATAAACCGGTCTTTCCTGTTGATGGCTATCGGGGCCGGACTGGATGCGGCGCTTCTGGACCCCCTGGACGGCAAGATGATGAGCGCCGTGCGGGTAGCCAGGATGATTGAGGGCACGGACCCGCGATGCCGGCGCTATATGAGAGCATACCGCCAGGGCAGCATCCTGGAATGATTACTGATAATTCTGGAGGTTAACAATGTCAGCGGACATCATTGATAGAATACGTCAAAATGTGATTCAAGGCCGCGCCACAGCCGAGGATGAAGGCATGGATGAAAACCTGACGGGGCAACCCGGGGTTACCGAACTGGTGCGAGAGGCTATTGGTGAAAAGATAGATATCGAAACAATCATTAAAGAGGGCCTGACCGGAGGGATGAACGAGGTGGGCAGGAAGTTTGAGGACGGGGAATACTACATACCCGATATGCTGGCTTCTGCCGAATCGGTGGGGGCTGCCATGGAAATCCTGAAGCCGCTGCTGGCATCCCGCGGAGTTCAATCCACCGGTACGGTGCTCATGGCTACTGTCAGAGGAGACCTGCACGATATCGGTAAAAATATAGTATCCGTGATGTTACGAGGAATCGGATATACGGTTAACGATCTGGGTAATGACATTGAAGCCGATGTGATTGTCCGCGCGGTCAGGGAGCAGAAGCCGGAATTTCTGGGTTTGTCGGCCCTTTTAACCAGTACCATGCAGCAGATGCAGGTAGTTATCGATGCTCTGAAGGAAGCCGACATCAGAGACAAGGTCAAGGTGATTGTCGGAGGGGCTCCCGTATCCGAAGAATTTGCCAGGCAGATT
>CAZIQW010000198.1:0-3188 GCA_964541585.1 uncultured Dehalococcoidales bacterium
GTCTGGCAGGGCTGAGCTGGTAATTGAGCCTCCGGACGAAGTTTTTAAAGGAGCGGTAGGGTCTTACGGCAAGGTAATGGGAGCTCCGGCCTATTTGGCGTTTATCGGAAACAGGCTGAGTCCCTACAGCCACGAAATTGTGGGTTACACCGGTGAGGGAGTTATTCTTGAGGCTACCGCACAGGGATTAGCAACCTGCTGGGTTGCCGGATTATTTCAACCTGAAATAGTCGCCAGACATATTAATATCAATCCGGACGAAAGGGTACTGGCAGTTAGTCCGTTAGGTTATGTAAAGTCTAAAACCACCCTGGAAGAAAGATTCATGGCCGGTTTTGGCCGCCACTACCACCGAAGGCCGTTATCCAGTCTGGTTAGCGGTCTTCCCTGTGATAAATGGCCGGGCTGGATTGAGCCTGCACTGGAAGCCGCCAGATTAGCTCCCTCTGCTATAAACCGTCAACCCTGGCGGTTTCATGTTGAAACCGCCTCCATTACTGTCTCTGTCGGTGGAAACGCTCCCGATTTTAATATATCCAGGCGTCTGGACTGCGGTATTGCCATGCTGCATCTGGAAATCGCAGCTTTAAGCCGGGGTATCAAAGGGAAATGGGAGCTTCTGGATTCTCCCCTTGTGGCTCAATTCAATTATTGATGGCGGTATATAATTAATTATAGTCGGTGTGGAAGGGGTGAGAGATGGGGGCCGGAAGAATTACCTTACTGGTTTTCGGAGTTCTTTTCGTATTAATCTCCTTCGGTTTTATGGTTGGAGGAGGAGCAATCCTGGCAGTTAATAAGACCTTCAAGGACGCTGAGGGGTTTTATTCAACGGGTTCTATGCCAGTAGAAGCCAATTCCTCGGCTATAATTACCCATCCGGCTGATATTCATGTTGAACCGGTTTGGCTTATAAGTAACCGTAATCCGCTTACCGTTAGAGTAGCAGCTTCCTGCATTGATTCCCCCGACAAACAGGTATTTATCGGTATAGCCCATGAAATGGATTTGGATAAATATCTCAAAGAAGTCAACAGATATGAAGTAATCGGTTTTTCTTTCCGCCCTTACCGGATTGATTTTCGTCATGTTCCAGGGAATGTCATCCCTGATTTGCCTGACAGACAGGATTTCTGGGTTGCTTCCGCATCCGGTCCGGGCATTCAGACTGTGGAATGGGATGTCTCCAGCGGTAGCTATTCCATAGTAATAATGAATGCAGACGGTTCTTCACCGGTAAATGTCGATATAGTTCTGGGAGCCAGAGTGCCTGAAATTTTCGATGGTGCCGGGCCGGGCATGCTCTTTGGCGGAATTGGGATTTTTGTTATCGGGGGTCTGATGATTTATTATGCCGCCCGTAGAAAAATCCGTAATGGATAGATATCTTGATAAATACCACTGTTCTTCCCCCGGATCTGGCTTTATTTTGAAAATATGCATTTAATTGAAACGCCCTTTCTTTCATTCCTGACAGACCTGATTTGCCCGGTTGTTCGGCAGATTTTCTCAAAGGTCGAATGGCTGCTCCCGGAAATTTGAAACAGGCTCCAAACCTGAAATGCCTGTTAATTATGACTGGCATAGTATGTTATACTTCTATCAAGACCTTGTTAAAAAGGAGAGACCGGTAATGGGAAAGTCGATTATTATAGTCGGAGCTGGCATAGCCGGATTGACAGCAGGCTGTTACGGAAGGATGAACGGATATAATACTCGAATCTTTGAAATGCATAGTAAGCCGGGTGGTCTTTGTACGGCCTGGGAACGTCAAGGATATGTAATCGATGGCTGTCTGCACTGGCTGGTAGGCACCTCTCCTGATTCCAGCATGTACCGCCTCTGGCAGGAAGTGGGCGTGTTACAGGGGAAAAATGTCATCAACATGGACCAGTTTATCAGGGTGGAAACCACGGATGGCAAAACCATTGTTTTTTACAGCGATGTCGACAAACTGGAAAAGCACTTTAAAGAAATTGCCCCTGAAGATTCCGCTTTTATTGAAGAGATTACCGCAGCTATCCGTCAATTTGGGAAGATTGATATGCCCGCCGGCAAAGCCCCCGAGATTTCTAACCCACTGGACGGGCTGAAGATGATGGTTAACATGAGTTCTGTCATGGGTGCTTACCGCAAATGGGGTAATATGACAGTAAAGGACTTCGCATTGCGCTTTAAAAATCCTTCACTCAGGGAAGCCTGGCAATTGATTATGCCTCCCGAATTTTCTTCAATGGCTATCCTGATGACATTTGCCTGGCTGTCCCGGAAAAATGCCGGATATTTAACCGGAGGCTCTATCGGTATCGCTCTGGCAATGGAGAAGCGTTACCATGAGCTGGGCGGAAATATTGTTTATAAGGCCAGAGTAAAGAAAATCCTGGTTGAAAATGATCGGGCTGTCGGAATCAGACTGGATGACGGTACCGAACATAAGGCTGACTATGTTATATCCGCTGCCGATGGACATACGACTATTTTTAATATGCTTGAAGGTAAATACGTGAACGATGCTATCTGCGATTACTACCAGAAATTCCCCATATTTCAGCCGCTGGTATATGTAGGGCTGGGTGTTAACCGTTCGTTTGAAGATGTCCCCCAGGTAGCTTCCGGACTGGTCTTTCCCCTGGATAAGCCTTTGATTGTTGGAAATAGGGAACATAAATATCTGGGTGCTCATATATTTAACTTCGACCCGAGTTTTGCCGCCCAGGGGAAAACAGTGATTACCGTTAGTATTGATTCTGAATATGCATATTGGGAAGAATTGAGAAAGGATTTAGACAAATATAAAGCGGAGAAGGAGAGGATAGCCGTAGCCGTAGTTTCCGCATTAAATAAACGCTTTCCGGGACTGGCCAAACAACTGGAAATGTGGGATGTTGCTACCCCGGTTACTTTTCATCGTTATACAGGAAACTGGCAGGGCAGTTTTGAGGGCTGGTTATTAACTCCACAGAATGTGAGGCTGAGAATGAAAAAAACACTTCCTGGCCTGGATAATTTTTATATGATAGGTCATTGGGTCCAACCCGGAGGAGGTTTACCCACTGCGCTGATGACGGGAAACCATGTAATCCAGATGATTTGCCATCAGGATAGAAAAAAGTTCACTACATCGCTGCCGCAGGAATCAACGGGTTCTTGATGAATATAATACATGGAAAACTACTTCCATCTATCCT
>CAZIQW010000198.1:3198-4958 GCA_964541585.1 uncultured Dehalococcoidales bacterium
AATCTCCCAAAATGACAGCCCTGGGTGATTCGCAATATGAAGCTGTAGAATTAAGGGACAACGATAAATTAAGATATAACGGTCTGGGAGTACTGCAGGCTGTCTCTAACGTGAACCAGCACATTGCTCCCATAATAACGGGTTTAAATGTCCTTAACCAGATAGATATCGACCGGCATATGATTAATATGGACGGCAGTCCCGATAAGTCCAACCTGGGAGCCAACGCTATCCTGGGAGTCTCTCTCGCGGCAGCCCACGCCGCTGCCAGAAGTCTGCATATGCCGCTTTATCGATATCTTGGCGGCGCTGGTGCCTGTACTTTGCCTGTCCCCATGATGAATATCCTGAATGGAGGCAAGCATGCTTCTAATTCCACGGATTTCCAGGAGTTTATGATACTGCCTGTTGGTGCAGACTGTTTCAGCCATGCCCTTCAAATGTGTACTGAAATCTATCATCAGTTAAAGCGGGTTTTAAAGGCTGAAGGCCGTAATACCAATGTAGGAGATGAAGGGGGATTTGCTCCCTCTCTGGAATCAAATAGCCAGGCAGTTGAAGCCATATTAACGGCAGTAGAAAAAGCCGACTACCGGCCGGGCAAAGACTGCTTCATTGCCCTGGATCCTGCTTCCAGCGAATTCTACAGGGACGGCTCATATGCATTGGAAAGAGAAGGAAAAACCTTAAACAGCCAGGAAATGGTTGATTATTATGTTAAATGGACTTCTGCTTACCCTATTATCAGCATTGAGGACGGCATGGCTGAAGATGATTGGGAAGGCTGGCAGATTTTGACGGATAAGATTGGCGATAAAGTACAATTAGTCGGCGATGACCTCTATGTAACTAATGTCAACCGGTTAGAAAAGGGCATCCGGACCAGAGCTTCCAATTCCATTTTAATTAAGCTCAACCAGATAGGTACTTTGACAGAAACGCTGGAGGCTATCCGCATGGCTCAGCGGAATAACTGGACAGCGGTAGTCAGTCACCGGTCCGGAGAAACTGAAGATACTACCATTGCTGATCTATCAGTGGGATTAAATACGGGATTCATCAAAACCGGTGCTCCCTGCCGCTCGGAGAGGGTGGCCAAATACAACCGTCTGCTTCAGATAGAACAGGAACTGGGAAGAAGCGCCCAATATGCAGGGATGCAGGCATTCTATAATTTAAGGGGAAAGGAGAGTAAATAGCAGTCAGTTATCAGCATCTGGTAATTAATCACTGGCCTCGTTTCCCCAAAAAAAAAATTATCAGATGACAACTAACCGCTGGTGACCTGAATGAAGGAAGTATTACCTGGCATTTTTCAGATAACTTTAACTCTATCCGGTTTCAATCCCAGTTCAGTTAACATTTACCTGATCCGCTCTGGAAAAGACTATACACTAATCGATACCGGATGGGATACCCCTGCAGTTATTCAGTCTCTGGAAAGAGAACTGTCCGAGATTAATGCTCGTTTTGAGGATATTAAGCAAGTTCTTGTAACTCACTGTCATATCGACCATTTGGGACTGATTGCCAAATTCAAAGAGTTATATAATACCCGGATTTTTCTGCACGAGAACGAGATTGATTTAATCAAAATCAGGTATACCGGCGGAGATAACCTTCTGCCGTTGACTGACAAATTTCTACAGGTTCATGGAGTCCCGGAGGCAGAACTGCCTCCTCCGGAAGTTCTGATGCCAATTTCAGAGAATCTGAGATCGGAAGAGCGTCGTGTAGGGAAAGAGTGTAGGATAGGGTGT
>CAZIQW010000199.1:0-4958 GCA_964541585.1 uncultured Dehalococcoidales bacterium
CGGCCCTCTCTTTCCTCACGCCGAGCCCATGACCGCCGGTGCGCAATCCCTCATGGTGAACAGAGTCGGCATCAAATCCGGAACCGTCGTCGGCGATGGTAACCTCCAGGTGACGGTTTAGCGCTCTCAGATTTACCCGGACATGCTGCGCCCGGGAGTGTTTTTTAATATTGGTAATGGCTTCCTGACAAATGCGGAGGAGCTCATGCTCTACCGTCCGTTCCAGGCAGACTTTCCGGGCCTCCGGATGAAATTCCGCAGAGATATCCGGGGCCAGGACTTTCAGGCTCTCCCGGATACGCTCAATAATACCGGCTTTCGGACTATTACAGCGGAGAAGCGCCAGGGTGGTCAGGGCTTCCTGGCGGGAATTCTCGGTGAGCTCCAGCAGGTTGCGGGCTTCATCCATATCGATACCCAGGCTGGAGAGGCGGTAATTCAGCAGCTCCGCCCGCCAGCGGAGGGCGGTCAGCGTCTGGACGGTGCCGTCATGGATTTCCCGGGAAAGTCGTTGCCTCTCGGCGATAATATTCTCCGCCTGGAGGCGCTGCCTGAGATTGAAATTAGCCAGGTAAGGCAGGGCTGCCGAAAGGCAGGAGGCCGTCAGATAAACGGTGAAGAAGCTCCAGTAGCCTCCGGAGATGGTGTTCAAATGGAAGAAGGGATTGAACAGGTGGGCACAAACGATATAGATACCGGAGAGGAGCACCACAATAAAGGTCAACATATTGTCCAGGAAGAGGGCGGACCGCAGGATGGGGGACAGAGTGTATAAGAGAAACGGGCTTTCCAGTCCGCCGGTGGACAGGACCAGGAAGGCACAGACGGCAATATCAACGGCAATCAGAGCAGCGCCGGCCCCGGTGCTGCGGTACCATCCCGCCGGATGACAGGTTTTGAGGAGGGTATAGATGGCGAGAGCGGGCAGCAGGAAGACTGCCGGAAATAACAGGTGTTCCGCGGTATTGAATACATATATCTGTATCCCGGCTGCCAGCAGGGCCAGAAAACAGTAAACAGCCAGGATAATGCCCAGATATCTCAATACACGGGGCGATGGATTGGATTCCGGGCGAGGTTTTCCGGTCAAGGTTTCACGAATTCCGCTTCGACAAGCGACAGCATCTGCTGAGACGGTACTTTCTTTGAGCATCTTTCCCCTTTCCCTTGTTAACCTCTCATCGCAGGATTAACCTGGATTTCGGTTTCCCTTTCCCTGAGTCTCTGAAGTCCCGTCAGGAGGACGAAAAACGGTTTGAAAAAAAGAACAACAAAAAACCGGCCCTTTACCCTCACCCGGATCCTCTCCCGTGAATGGGGAGGCAAAAGAGTGGGGACTCCTTCCAGGGTTCTCCCGCCGGGGAAAAGACTGAAAGGAAATTCAGGTCGGTTTCACCATTAGCTGGCTGCCGTCCAGGTGACCAGATACAGGCGGCAGTTCATCGCTTCCTGCAATGCCCCATAGCTAACCTGTTGTTTTACAGCCAGTTGACAGCTTTTCCAGGGATGTTTTCTGCATCAATATCGGGTTCGGCAGATATAATTATCAACGCTGCAAGCTTTACCGTCAATGTCGGAAATGCCTAAAATACATTGGTCGAAACCTTACCCCGGCGGTAGGCAAAGAGGGGCAGTCGCTTTGCTCCACACACCGGAATTGTTATTTCCGCAGGGACGGGAATTCAGGTAACGCCGGCTCCGGTCAGTCTTCTCAATTTGACGGCACTTGAATGTTTTGAGATGGGATGTCAATAGTTGAGTGGGTTTTTACCCGGCAGCCAGTAAAGGGAACGGCCTAGCCCTGCATCCGCCAAAATGACATTACCGCGGGCAGATACGTACTGCCGTGACTAAATTCCTACCGATTTTTGCCGTTTACTGAAAATTAACTATTGACGGAACCGGAGCTACAAACCTATTATTGAGACCTGCCCGGTTAAGCTTTGTGAGTTTTGTGGTGTGGAGGCTGCTGCTATGGAGCTTGGTACAGAGGAGCCGGAAAGAGCCGGAATTTTGGGGCCGGATGAACCTGACGAACCCCCCGCTGATAAACAGCTTGACGCCCTGCTGGACCTTCTGCCGGAGTTTTGCGTCTATAAAGACACGGGGTGCGAACTGGCTGCATCCTGCCTGGATTGTCCCTTCCCCTTTTGTGTTGATGATGCGCCCCACGGGAGAAGAAAAGTGAACCGCATGCTGCGGGACCGGGAAATAGTAAGGCTGCTAGATGAGGGAAATATCACCGTTAGAGAGTTGTCCGTAAAGTTTAAATTAACCGAACGAACGGTGTATAACGCCTTAAAAAGAACAGGGGGTAAATCATGAATGAAACGGATATCATCAGCCAGTTAGCCCGGAAGGACCAGGAACGCCTCCGGGGCTACCGGGAACTACTGGAATTTTACCAGGGCAGGCAGTGGACGGGGAGAGAGCGCTGGGGAGAAAAGCGGCTGACGTTTAACTATGCCCGGAGCTTTATCGACAAGATAACTTCCTACCTGATGTCCGGGGTCAGTTTTGCCGTAGAGGCTGCTGAAGATACCCCGGAAGCCCGGGAGCAGGCGCAGCAGGCGGAAAAAGCCCTCCTCCGGGTCTACGAGGAGAACAATCTAGAGCAGCTGGACTATGAGACGGAGATGGACTGCGCCATACTGGGAGACGCCTGCTACAAGGTGACATGGGAAAACGAGTTTGAAGCTGCAAGCTCAAGGCTTAAAGCTGGCGGTGGGGAGAAGGGACGGGGGAGGGTAAGGGTCACCGCGCCGGATATCCAGGGAATCTATGCCTGGTGGCGGGGGGATGATGTTTCCCGGGTCTGGAAGGTGGCCAGCAAATATCAGCTTGAGGAAGAAGAGGTGGAGAGGCTCTGTCCCCGTCCCCTCCCGCCGAACGGAGCAAAGCCAACTCCGTACCCGCCATCAAGAGCGGGGATTGTTCCGGAAGGTCACCCGGAGACGCCCACAGGGCTCCCGCGGCTCCTCGCCAGGACCGGGTATGGGAGCTCGAAACTGAAAACAATCGTTGAGGTCTGGACGGATAGAGACTTCAGGCTGTACCTGGACAATATTCTGCTGGAGAAGAAGCCCAACCCTTACGGATTTATCCCGTTTATCATATTTCCCAACCTGAGGGAGCCCAAGAAGTTCTGGGGTACATCCGATTTATTGTCCGTAATGGAGCCGCAGCGGGAGCTTAACCGGGCGATGTCCCAGGTCTCCCGTATCCTGGAGCTATCCGGCAATCCGGTCGCCGTGCTGGAAAACGTGGATGAATCGACCGATATCGCCGTCCAGCCCGGTGCGGTATGGAATATCCCGGAAGATGCGAAAGCCTACCTGCTGGACCTGCTTCAGGGTGGGGGACTACAGCTTCACATAAACTACATCGATTTACTGTACCGGGCGCTGCACGACATCTCCGAGACCCCCAGGGCGGCTTTCGGCGGCATGGGAAGGGACCTGTCCGGGGTGGCCATGCAGATAGAGCTGTATCCGCTGCTCCAGAAAATTTTGCGGAAAAGAACAATACGCTCCGCGGTATACAACCGGAGAAACCGGATGATACTGGAGCTGCTGGAGAAGTTTTCAGCGCAAAGAGGGCAGTTCTCCGATGCCTCCCGTTACCCCGCAACTGAAGACCGATTACCGAACTCCGGTAATTTCCGTCTGCGGACCGTGTGGGGGAAAGTGCTGCCGCAGGATCGCTCCCAGCAGATTAGAGATGAGCAGGTACTGGTACGGGAAGGCATACATTCCCGCCGGAAGGCCATGGATGAGGTGGGCATCCAGGACCCGGAAGCGGAGTTCCGGAGATGGATGGAGGAGCAGAGGGGGATAGAAGAGCTCGAAGCTCAGAGTTTAAAGTTGAAAGCTTAAGGCTTAAAGCTCAAAGGTGGAAACTGGAAACTCGAAACTCCGAATTTAGAGAGGTTTGAATGTTTATTACGCGAACGATAAAGAAAATCTTCGGAAAAAGGATGAAAAGGGATATCAGGGGGCCGGCAGACCGGCGGCCTGCGGAGGACGGCGTGATTACGCCGGAAAGAATCAATGCCCGCCTGGAAAAACTGGAGGCTGAGCTGGAGAAAGCGGTATCCGGCTACCGGCTGCTGTTGATAAAAGAAAATCCGGATGTCCTGCCGGAGCTGATAAATGGCGAGAATATCGAGGCGCTGGACCGCTCCCTGGCGGCCGGGAGGGAACTGACTGCCAGGGTACAGCAGCAGATAGAAAAAAGGCTGCAAGCAGAACGGATACCGAACGGGGCGCCGGTGCGGACAGCGCCGGACGCGGAAGGCCTGAGCTCTTACGAGAAGATAAGGTATGGTTTGGATAAGAAATTCTAAATACTAATATCCAAACTCTAAACAAATTCGAATTTTCAAAGCTGAAAGCTGGAAAAGCATTTCGAGTTTAGAGTTTCGGTAATTGGAATTTAAATTTAAAGGAGGAGAGACGATGGGATTAACCTTAGCTGAGGCAAGCAAACTGTCCAATGATGTATTACTGAAGGGGGTAGTCGAGACGGTGGTGAAGGATTCCCCGGTACTGCAGCGGCTGCCGTTCATCGAAATCGTGGGGAACGGGCTGACCTACAACCGGGAAAACGAGATGGCCGGGGCGGCTTTCTACGATGTGGGGGACCCCTGGGCGGAGTCCACTCCCACCTTTACCCAGCTGACAGCGACCCTGAAAATCATGGGCGGGGATGCGGACGTGGACAACTTCCTGAAGGCTACCCGCTCCAGTATCCAGGACCTGGAGGCGGCGGTCATCGAACTGAAGGCCAAGGCGGTAAGGAACAAGTTCGAGGAGACCTTCATCTACGGAGATACTGCGGTGAGCGCCAAGGAGTTCGACGGGCTGCGGAAGCTGATAAATACGGAGGTTAGCGGGCCGCAGGTGATAGCCGCGAGATCGGAAGAGCACACGTCTGAACTCCAGTCACGAGATTCCATC
>CAZIQW010000200.1:0-1501 GCA_964541585.1 uncultured Dehalococcoidales bacterium
ATCCGGAATGGGTTAAAGCGGCATTATCAATTATCCTTGTCACTGGCTACCATTCATAAAATCCTCTACCGAAACCACATTCCACCTCTGATAAAGCCGAAAAGAGCTAAGAAAGTTAACCGTTATAGTCGGCCACAGTCTGATTTAAACAGTAGTTCCTTTCTTTAATAATAGTGAGCCTCTTGAGTTAACTGAAGCTCGAATCGGAATATTTGGTTTCCCAGTTGTAGTACGTGGCATTACTCATGCCGTATTTGCGTACAGGACTGCAATGTTAGCTCTGACCTCGGTCTCTTCGAGTACTGCGGTTATCTGTTTCTTGGTATACAGTTTTGCCTTCAAGTTAGATCCTTATGCTATTTTTTTCATTTGGGAGTGTACAACAACAATTGGTATAGCATTGCAGAGAAAGGCCTCATTATATTATTTCCATCAGTCTGATTCAGGTAAGGAAGAATGGTAGTATTATACAGGTAATAATCATACAAGTAATAAATCTAAATGGCAAAATACTATCGTGACATCTTTGGTTATATCCATGAGTAAGGAACTCCTTATTGATTGTTCAGATAGGGAATAAGTTTCTCCCTCAGTTGCTCGCAAATATCCTGCTCAGTGTATTCGAAAACGTGCCCCTCATCATCGGTAACCGGATTGCCATACTCCGCTAATAATTCTTTTTCCAGCTCGGCTGGGATTGTAATCCTGCGGGTTTCCAAGATTCTTTGTAGCTCCTTCTTTGTCAGTAGCATCTAGATTTCCTCCATCTGAATATTTTTGACTATTCACTGTTGGCAAAGATAATTTGGGTGGCAGGCTGCCTCGACCCGGGTGACAGTCTAGTCTTCGCCTTTGGGCAGTCAAGGGTAAACGCTGCGCCCTCGCTGCCGCTCGCCCTTGACTGCCCGGCAGTCTCAGGCTGAACCAGTGTTGAGGGTCGAGGCAGAAAATCAGGCAGCCAGGCCCTGGCAGATACGATGTGCTCCCGTAAATATGATTCTGCACCAGAAGAGGAGTGGAGGGGTGGGTGTTGTGTAATACTGGTGACTTCATTGCGTACTCCCTGCCTGCTAGCAGGCGAGATTCGGTTGAATTTACCCCGACGAAACAGCGAGGAACCTCATTCTCGGGTGTTAATCCGTTTTGGTCCGACTTCATACGCTGAATAAGCTGACTAAATATCTGTGCGCGCTGTGTCTGACCCTTATTTGTCGCATCTTCTCTCTGCTTATGGAGAATGGGCAGGAACTCCACAGTGGTTGAAAAACATGGGCATGACTCACAAATAGTCTCATAATCGCATTGTACATCTGGCGGGCGAGAACAATATCCATTACCCAGCATCCGCCAGTGGTCTTGCCGCAATTGACGCATCTGTTCTCCTTCGGCGATGGAAGCAGCTACGCCGTTTTTTTCGATAGTTAGCTTGTCTGGCTGGTTTAAGATTTTTTCCAACTGGTGACTAACAGCGGCATATTCCTGCTGTACTGTCCGGTTAGCA
>CAZIQW010000200.1:1511-3085 GCA_964541585.1 uncultured Dehalococcoidales bacterium
GTAGCCAGAGTGTGCCGCAGGCGATGAGGCGTCACGTGCTCGCGAATACCGGCTTCTTTGGCGATACGCTCCACCGCAGTGTCTATCCGGCCACGAGGCATACGACGTCCATACAGGGTGAACAGAAAGTCGGACGGGCGCTGAATCGGGTGTTGTTCTATCCACGCATCCAATAACCGCTTTACCGGGTCAAGAAGTGGGACATACCGGTCTCTGCCAGTCTTGCCCGGTGGAATACGAAGCCAGTGATTATCACCAATCTGCACAATGCAGTCACCGGTCAGATTCAGAAACTCGCTTTCCCGCACAGCTGTTAGCAATAGTGTTACCCCGCATACCCTGGTAAACAGGTCGGCGTGATCTCGGGCTGTTTCAAGGAAGGCAGATGCATCCATATCGCTCAGGAAGCGGGGCAGGGGTTTATCCAGAGAGGGCAAATCTAGGCTGAATATCAGCGGTCTATCCGGAGCCTCCGGCCACTGCCATTCAGCAATACGTTGAAAGAACTTGCACATCGCGGAAAGTATTTTATACTGCGTAGGTTTACTCAATATGGTTTGTGGAGGTCGGCGCAGCCTTGGATGGGGTGGGGCCCACCGGAGATATTCCTTAAAGGACTCTATATGACGACGGTGTATTTCTTTAATGATGGTAATTTCCGGCATGGCTGCTGCCAGCCAGGAGAAGAAGCGGAAAAGGCGGGTTCTTTCCATCCTCAGTGTATCCGGGCGAAAGTGCAGCATCATCTGCTGCAGGTAGCGATAGACGGTGGCGCTGATATCGGGGGGAATCTGTTTCCACTCCTCATGAAAGCTTATCTTCCTGGAATCTCGCTGAGCCATCTGAGGAAGGACGCCGAGGTGATAAAGAACGCAGCGCACATAAAATAGTTGGTGGTGCCAAACCTGGGGAAGTCCCTTAATCACGCACAGTCTTACCCGCTTTTCATCTAATTTGCTGTAAGCTGCTTTCAGCGCATCGCCAAAACTATCCAGATCTCCGGTGGTGAGGTGGTTTAAGGGTTTCTGGGTCCAGGACATCAAACACAGTAATGCTTGAAACTGGCGTCTTATGCTTGGTTCAGGATATCCCATCTGGCGGGCTATCTTGTGATATCTCTCATAATTGTCGCGTTCCATGAGTCGGCGCCCCATATCACCGAGGTGAGGGCCTGCCACCAGAGCGTAAGGTAAAGGCACCGGCAAAAGACGGCGCAGAAAGAGATAGTGGGCAAAATTACGCTGTTTAATATCGAATCCCAGCTGCTCTTTTAAGGAAAGTCCAAGCCAGCCTTCAAGGTCCGGAAACCTGGCCAAAAATTGCCGTGCTCCGCGTTCCCTTTCCCTTAAAGCCTGAGGCAGCATGGAATAGCCGGCAGCTGCCATGTAAGACATATATTCGCTTATAAGGCACCGATGATGGATGGCCGATTCTTGTTTGAAGGCCGCTGTTCCATAACTTGTGATATGGTAGGAAATCGGATCCACTTCATCCCGGTTGGCAAGGAACAGTTTAGCCATTTTCAGCGTCCTCCTTGCTTGTATTGAAGGCCAGCTGGGACATGCGGTGATACT
>CAZIQW010000200.1:3095-4942 GCA_964541585.1 uncultured Dehalococcoidales bacterium
GAAGCCGGCGAGGGCAAAGGTGAATATAGGCCATGGTCGAACTGATACTCTTATGCCCTGCCTGGGCCTGGAGGGCCTCCAGTGACATGCCGGCCTCCCTTAGTCGGGTAAAACAAGTATGGCGCAGTCGGTGGCATCGCAAACCAGGAGCGTTAATCTGCTCCCGGTGGTACTCAATGATTTCATCCAGCCCGGTTATGCTCAACGGTTTTCCCTTGCGAGGGCCCTTGAGCACCAGGAAAAGCTGGGGCGAAGAACTGCCGGGTCTTTCTTCATTCAAGTAGCGAAGCAAGGCTTGTAGAACAGCCTCGGATACAGCCACCAACCGCTGGTGACCACCTTTGGCTTCCCGTATCCATACGCTGCGCTGACCGAAATCGACATCTTTCATGGTTAAACCAAGTACCTCAGACTTCCTCAGGCCGGCCAGCAGCATAAGCAATACCATGGCCTTGTCTCTGTGGCGGCGAAGTGAGCTCAGAAAGCCGATGATCTCGCCTGGGTCTAACGGTCTGGGCAGTGACCAGGGCGCCCTGATCAGAGGCGTGGTCGTTTCCCTCCTGTAACCTCTATTCAGGAATGTTCCTCTTGATAATATACCGCGGGGAACCGAGTTGTTTTTAACCGGGGTGTCACCGCAGATGATTAGATATCCATAAAGACCCGAGATAGCGGATAACCGGCGATTGACGGTGTGGGCTGAAAGGCCGGCCACATCAACCGCGCCGCGTGGACGCCGTCGCGGCCGTGCTTCCAATCGCTGGTGCTCGATAAAGGCAAAAACGTCCCGTGGGGTAACCTCGAAGACCGGCTTCTGGACAAAATTCAGGAAGATCCTAAGGTCGTGGGCATAGTTTATCCAGGTATTCGGCTGACACCGGTTTTTTAAAAACCTGAGGTATTCATCTACCTCCGATACACCCAGGTGCAGGGCAACTACCTCGCCCTGCTCTATTTTCTTATCCAACTTGTAACTCATGCTTTACCTCCCTATAGAAAGCCCGCTCTTTGTTTGTATATTTTATATCCTGGGGGAAGTATTACCTAGAAAACTAGTAGGTTTTCGCAGCGAACATTTGCTCTTTTTGTTTTATTGTATTATTGTGCGCAACGCACAAATTGAACCTTGACAAATTACGTCTCAGGCCAGCTTGCCGGATGTTCCGCAATCCGGTAAGCTGGCCGAAATAAGATTCAGGCTGAATAGACCGCCAGGTCGAAAAGTAAAATCTCAGACGTACATATTATATGTGTCTCAGGCTGGTAAGTGTCCCTTACGCTAAATATTGAGGAAAGGATGGAACAAGCGTATGGAGACATCGAATTACATTGTATCCCTGTTTAAGCCCACCACCAAGGCACAAAGCCGGAAAGTCTGGAGTATCGACCTTGAGACGGTCTGGCTGCCATTCTTTACGGCTACCAACACCACGGGCATCACTGCAATTCAGCAAGAGGCTTTAGGTTGTCCTTTAAGGCTGGCTTATAATCCGGATGGTTCGGTCAAATTCAATGAGAAAACCGGCAAGCCGGTTATCAGGGTAGCCAAAGACATCTCGGACAGTGTGAAACTGGTCAGAGAAAACTTTATTGCCGGATTGCAGAATTTTACCCATCAGGTTTGTACTGAACACGAACAAGCCTATCAGGACATGGTAAAAGCCTGTCTGGCCTCTGGCCGACCTATCGCCAATCATGATAAGAACAAGCTCAATGAAGCTATGGCCAAAGCCGTTGAACAGGCTATGGCTGAAACTGAAGCCAAGGAACAGGAACAGGAACAGGCCAGGACTAAAACCAAAAAGCCGGACAAAGAAAAGGAACTGGTACACGCTTAATTATTGGCA
>CAZIQW010000201.1:0-4927 GCA_964541585.1 uncultured Dehalococcoidales bacterium
AAGGGTCTGAAGCTGCAATTCAATCTGTTTCAACTGCTCATCAGTCATTTGCCATTCGGTCATATCTCGATAAATGGCAACATTGCCAACCGGTATCCCGGAACTGTCCTTAACCCGGGCAACGGAGCCCGAGATATTGATAAGGGCGCCGTCCTTGCGTCTTTGAATAGTCTCTCCTTTCCAGATGCCCTGTTTATCCAGTTGTTCCAGTAAATCCCCGATGCTGCCGGAAGCGAATTCTATCAGAATCACATCCCTGATGCGTTTCCCGAGCACCTCTTCCTGTTTCCAGCCGTAGATGGTTTCCGCGGCTTTATTCCAGCTCAAAATCTGGGAGTTGATATTGGTGGAGACCACCGCATCGGAGACACTGTCCACCAGCATAGCCTGGTAGCGGAGTTGTTCCTCGGCTTTCCGCCTTTCAGAAATATCCCGGATAGCAGTGATGATAAATTCCGACCGGCCCAGATTGATGCGCTGTGATTTAGCTTCAGCCAGGAACACGGACATATCCTTACGTTGATGATAAGCTTCAATCTCCCATTCCCTCATATGCAGAAACGACCGATTCTTTTCATCATAGGAGGGAATCTCTGCCGGAGCTACCAGGTTCCGGAGATTCATGCCCGTCAACTCATCCCGGCTGTACCCGAAGATTTCACAGGCGGCTTTATTGGCATAGACACAGTTGTCGCCGCTATCCCTCATGAATATGGCATCCGTAGTCATATCCAGAATGGCGACCCTCACCTGTAACTCCTCATTGGCCTGGAGGAGTTCCGCCGTACGTTCGTTGACCTTTATCTCCAGTTCTTCCCGGTTCCGGGTCAGCGTTTCCTCCAGTCTTTTATGTTCGGTGACATCATAGATTATGCCTACCGTGCCGGCAATATTACCCCGGTCGTCATAGACCGGGGCAATATAACTCACCACATCTAATTTTTCACCGTTCTTGCGCCGGTGGGTGGTTTCTATCTTCAATTGGCCGTGGTGAATCAGGTGCTGGATAAATTCGTCAGGCCCTTTCCGGGTTTTTCCTGGCTGGAGAATAACATTGGCGTGCTTTCCTATTGCTTCCTCGGACGTGTATCCGTACATCCTGGCGGCGCCCTGGTTCCAGGAGCGGATAATAAAATTCTCGTCGGTAGAGATAATGGCTTCGGAGACGCTTTCGACCAGTTTGGCCTGAAGGTGGAGCGTTTCAGCCAAATTCTGACAGGATTTCTTTTCAGATTGTAGAAAAACTTCTTTCCGCATCTTCACCACCAGCACCAATATCTTTCAATGACATATATCTTAATCGATTATGACAAATATGTAAAGCCCAATTTTTACAGTCCAATATTTAAAATGAAACTGTTTCAAGTTTCCGTGAGGGGCAGGAACCCCTGCCTGTGGCATTGTGGTTTTCTGTCCGTAAACCAGATACAGATTCTTTTCATGTTCATCATTTTCAGCTACAAACCGGACGGTCAAAGTGTTATACTAAATAGTGGATTAAAATGGCTTCTCCAATGAAAACAAGGAGAGGTAGAATGAGGGAGGACGCGTTTAGAAAATTCAAAATACTAAATGAAAAAATAGAATTTGTTTCGAATTTCGAAATTCGTATTTTGAGTTTAACAGTAATATGGCTACAAAACGTGATTATTATGAAATACTGGGTATAGAACGGAATGCTACGGATGAGGATATCAAGAAGGCTTTTCGCAGGCTGGCCTTCAAGTACCATCCCGACCATAACCATGATGCTAATTCCGGGGAGGCTTTTAAGGAAATCAATGAGGCTTACGAAGTACTTTCCGACCGCGATAAGCGGGCGGCTTACGACCGGTACGGACATTCCGGGATTGAGAGCGCCTGGGGCAGAGGCTTTGAGGGCATGGACTTTGGAGGGTTCGGCGATATTTTTGAAGCCTTTTTCGGCGGGACTACCACATCAACCCGTCAGGGTCCCCAGCAGGGCGCCGACCAGCGGGCGAACCTCACCATTACCTTTGAAGAGGCCGCTTTCGGTTGCGAAAAGAATCTGAAGGTTGTCCGGATTGAGCATTGTTCCGTCTGTTCCGGCCTGGGTTCCCGGCCGGGAACCAGTCCGGTACGCTGCCCTGACTGTAATGGAACCGGGCAAACACGCCGGGTCCAGCAGAGTATCTTTGGCCGTTTTACCAACATCACTACCTGCAGTCGCTGCCACGGAGCCGGCAGTATTATTACGGATGCGTGCCCTCAATGTAAAGGGAGCGGCAAGGAAAGGGTCGAGCGTAATATCAGCGTGAGAGTTCCTGCCGGTGTAGATAACGGGTCCCAGATTATGATGCGCGGCGAAGGTAATTCCGGCAGTCGTGGGGGGCCGAACGGCAACCTGTATATTACACTCTCCGTAAAAGCGCATGAGTTCTTCACACGAAATGGCGATGATATTATCTATGAATTGCCGATTAATATCGCCCAGGCGGCCCTGGGGGAAGAGGTTGAAGTTCCCTGTCTGGTAGGTAAAACCAAAATCAAGATTCCTGCGGGCAGCCAGACAGGCAAGCTATTCCGCCTTAAAGGACAGGGTATTTCTCATCTCAATAAGGGTGGGCGTGGCGATCAGCTGGTTCTTCTGGTGGTGATTACTCCGGATTCATTAAACGATAAACAGCGCCAGCTATTGAAAGAGCTGGCAGCCAGCTTTACGACTGGCAATATGCCGCCGCCGGAAAAATGGAAGACGTGGCTGGATGGCGTCAGGAACGCCTACGGCGAGTAGGTTTTCTGTGGTAAATATTGGGCTTTTTTACGGCGAGTGAGGAAGGAAAAGAGTTTCCACTTGCGCCCGGTTAGCTCATGATTGACCTGAGCACCCATCAGTTCGGCTGAAGCGTCTCTGGGGCTGAGCCCTTCATATAATACCCGGAAAATCTTTTCGGTAATGGGCATTTCCAGTCCCAGGCGTTGGGCCAGTTCCCAGGCAACCCTGGTAGTAGATACCCCTTCTGCGACTCCATCCATGTTAGCGACGATATCTTCCAGCGAGCGTCCCCGGGTCAGTTCTACCCCCACATAATGGTTGCGGCTTAGAGTGCTGGAACAGGTAGCTATCAGGTCCCCCAGACCAGCCAGACCGGAAAAGGTAAGAGGATTAGCCCCCAGGGCTACACCCAGCGCGGAGACCTCGGTCAGGCCGCGGGTCATAAAGGCCGCTTTGGCATTATCGCCGTAACCCAGCCCATCCGCAATACCGGCTCCCAGAGCGATAATGTTCTTCAGTGTGCCCCCCAGCTCTACCCCGGTAACATCGTTATGCGTATAAACACAGAGATTGGGGGTTGTCAGTAGCCTTTGCAGAATCCGGCTGGATTTGTCATCCTCTGCCGCGGCGATAGTCGCCGCCGGCAAGCCCATGAGTATTTCGCGCGCCAGATTGGGGCCGGAGAGCACGCATATATTGTGGCGCAATTTGGGATTTATTTCTTCAGCGATTACTTGCGACATACGGAGGTTGGTCCCTACCTCCAGCCCTTTGGCGGCGCTGGCGATTAAAATGGATTTGGATAAGTATTTCTTTATCGTCCGGATATTCTGCCGCATCGTCTGTGAAGGAATAGCCAGAATTACGGCTTTGGAGTCGGATACTGCCTCTTTGGGATTATTGGTTACCGTCAGGGTAGAGGGGATTTCATTAATCGGAAAACCGCTGGACCTGCATCCGGTATTTTTCAGGTCGACAGCTTCTTTTTCCGTCCGTGCCCAGAGGCTCACCTTTAATCCTTTCCGGGCAAGAATGATACCCAGTGTCATTCCCCAGGACGTTGTCCCGATGATTGAGATTTTGGGCATGAATTAAACTCCCGGCTTTTGGAGGGAAGTGTCAAACCTGTCGGCTTTTTGGCCGATTTTCCGTTCGGTGCCGGCCAACAGGCGCACAATATTGTCACGGTGCATGTAGATTATTACCAGTCCCCCGATTAACGCGTAACCGAGATATTCCAGAGGGAATTTGTAAATAATAATCAGGGGGATAAGGAAGATGTAAGCGGTCGTAACACCGAGTATGGAACCTATTGAGGCATACCGGGTCAGTCCGGCGCTGACCAGGAAGACCTGTCCGCCGATTAAAGCGGCAGGCGGGCAAAGGGCTATCAGTCCGCCGAAGTAGGTGGCTACTCCTCTTCCACCCTTGAATTTCATGAATATTGACCAGTTATGGCCGGCTATAGCCGCTAATGCAGCCAGTACCTGGGCAATCAGAGTGCCTAATCCAAAATTGCCGATTACCAGCATCTGGTTGCCAAAGATTAAACCGGCCAGGGTAACTGCCATGGAGCCCTTCAAAATATCCCCAACGAGTACCATGGCAGCGGCTTTGTGTCCGGCGGTCCGCAATACATTGGTAGCGCCGATTTTCCCGCTCCCAAACTGGCGGATGTCTTTCTTGGCCTGTAATCTGGCTACCAGCAGGCCGACAGGAATCGACCCCAGAAGATAACCGATAAATATTACAAATATTAATTTCTCAATTATCACGACTTACCCCCTAGCTTTGAAGACTAGACGAACAGGAGTACCCCTGAAACCATAAATTTCCCGTAATCTATTTTCCAGAAAACGTTTATAAGAAAAATGTATTAACCGGGTGTCATTGACGAGGAAGCGAAAAGCAGGCGGATTGATTCCGGTCTGACTGGCGGAATAAACGTTGAGGATTTTATTGCCTTTGCGGGGAAGATTATGGCTGGAAACGGCCTTTTTAATGAGATCGTTAATTTCAGCGTCCGGTATACGCATAGCTCTTTCCTGGTTTATTTGAAGAACCAGAGACATAATATTTTTCAACCCTCGGCCCGTTTTAGCTGAAATATACAATACTGGAGCATAAGATACAAACTTAAGCCAGATCGGAAGAGCGTCGTGTAGGGAAAGAGTGTAGGATAGGGTGTAG
>CAZIQW010000202.1:0-4918 GCA_964541585.1 uncultured Dehalococcoidales bacterium
TACACCCTATCCTACACTCTTTCCCTACACGACGCTCTTCCGATCTAGAGCGCCCGCCAGATATACACGGCTGATATCCTCCGGCCCGACTCCTAATTCGTTCATCAGTATTTTAATGCCGGCGGCCATAGCTGCCTTGGCCAGCTGCAGTTCACGCACGTCCCTTTGAGTGATGTATACCGGGCAGCCGTAAAAACTTTCCTGTCTGGAAGCAACCAGAAAGCTGTAACCCTCTGTCTGGGGTATCACCCTCGAATTCAAATCTCGGTACTTTCTTGTTGGAGAAAGCCGAATCAAACCTTCATGGTCAATCACGCCGCAATGCAGTAGTACCGCTATTAAATCAACCACGCCGCTCCCGCACAAACCTTTGGGTTTGATATTGCCGATGGTGCTGCAGTACAGGTTGCCTCCCTCATGTCTGGCTCCTTCTATTGCCCCTGCCCTGGCTATCATCCCGGAGGATATCCGGGCGCCTTCAAAAGCCGGACCGGCAGCTGTCGAGCATGTGAGCAGTCTTTTGCCGTTACCCAGGAATATTTCCCCGTTGGTGCCCAGGTCCAGGCCCAATATGATTTCATCCTCTTTTTCATAAACGCCGGAAGCCAGAATGAAACTGATTAAATCTCCCCCCACGTATCCCGATTTCATGGGCATAGTATAAAGCAAGGCTCCCGGATTCACTTGAAGACCGATATCGACTGCATTGACAATCATTCCATCGATGGTTACCGGAGAGAATGGCGCTTCAGCGATGCCGGAAGGAGGTAGATTCAGAAGAATATGCTGCATGGTGGTGTTGCCGGCTGCTACCGCAATGAAGATTTTGTCCGCCTCCAGACCGGCGGTTTTTAGGAGATGCTTGATAATATTATTCAAATCATCCAGTAAAAGGTGACGTAGAGTTTCCAGGCCTTCGGGGTATTGTTTCACATATTGAAGCCGGCTGATTATATCCGGGCCGCACTGATTTTGACTGTTAAGGCATGAAGAAACAGCTAGCTCGCAGCCATTCAGTAAATCGATAAGCTTGCCTACCAGCGTACTGGTACCGAGGTCAAAGACCAGTCCGCACGTCTTTTCGCTGTCTTCTTGAATCTGCCAGCCCAGCAAGTAATTATCGTGCAGTATGGCGCTTCCCTGGGAATTGGTTTTTTCAAAGGTCCCGGGCAGGGCTTGCAGGCACTGCAGCGAGGCTTCCAGATTGCTGTACTCGGGCCCCAATCCCTGCTTTATGCAATCCAGGCAAGAAAACCCATCCCCCCTGACAGCAGGAGATAAAACGACCGGTCTTTTTTCCACCAGGGGGTTGAGTTGGGAGATGGGGAGATATCCGTGGTGGAGCATATGGCTGGTAGTTAATATTTTGGTGTAAACCGGTTCTTTGAGCACCTCGCCCAGGGATATAGCCAGGTCTCTGGTTACCGGAGTACAACAGGCCAGCCGTATGCCCCCTTTTAGCTCTTCCTCATCTAACAGCGCCTGTTCCATATCGGTTGGAGGACTGGTTACTGATAGTATCCTGATTTTACATTTGCCGCATTTTCCCAGTCCCCCGCAGTCTCCGTCCAGTTCCACTTTTGCCTTGCGCAGCGCATCCAGTATTGTCTCCCCCCGGTTAACCGATACCCACATATCACTGGGGAAAACATGCAGCCAGAGGCATTTTGGCAGGCGTCTCGTGGTCGGAGAGGGGCTTTTTCTTCCTTTAGTTTCTTGATTCAGGTTTCGGGTCATCTTTACCGCCGGTTAAAACTTTGAGCAGTTCGCTAATCTCTTTTTCCAGATATGAGTAATCGGCATCTTCAACCTCCAGAGCTAAACCGAGAAATTGGGCCAGTTCACCCGCTTTGGGCGCCAGGTCCGGGTCGGCAGGCTGGCGCACGTACAGCAGCCTGTGATAGTGCTGAAAATATTGCTCTCGGATTTCCCTGTCATATAGTTCCAGTGGCTCCATGCAGTAGTCTTTAAAGTTTAATACGAGTTCTTTTTCCAGAAAGAATGTCCCCGGATTCTCCTCAAGTAAATCCTGGAAGCGCTGTCTGCCGAGAAGCATCTCCCAGCAGCAGGCCCCGGGTACCTTCCCGGTTCCGCAGCTCAGGCAGTAGTCGCTGATACCGGGAAAACATTCACCGTAGAGGCAGATTACTCTCTCCTTGTTTTTCTTGGCCGCAGTTATCTCTTTCTTCAGGCTCTTACTCAGCTCGATGGGTCTGAGATGAAGGACCGGCAGCAGATATGTCAACCTGATGTCCGGATATCTGCTTTCTAGCCTGAGGTGCTCCAGGGCCGGCCGGAAAACCCCGCAGGCAATGATATGCACAGTTCTTTTTGATTTCCCGGTTCCCCTCATTTTAAATATTCCTGATACCCCGGAAGTTTTCTCTGATTTCCCTCTGTAAAGCCGGATTTAGAGGACTCTTCCGGTGATTCCCTTCGAATATGCTTTTAACTGCTTCATTGGCACGCCTCAACATATCGAAACGCCCCTTTTCCTCCCAGACGCCGAAATTGCAGCGAACCCCCAGGTTTGGATAGAAAAATTCATTTACCATGAATTTAACCGTATGGTCTTCCATGACGTAATGCCCGCCGGGCCCCACCCCGTTTATTACATCAAAGCCAAGAGTATTTTTATTCACTTTAATGCCGGTCATTGCCCGGCGTATCATACCGATGACCTCATTATCAATTATAAATTGCTCGTAGGAGATAGAGTTGCCCGAATCCAGCATACCGGCCGCCATGAGAATGCAGTCCGCCCCGGACATGGCCACTATCAGGTTGGAAATGCTTTTCTCAATCCCCGACTGTATATCCGGCCTTTTGGCCTCAGTAACTCCGGCAGTAGCTCGAATCGGCAGGCTGTACAGCCCGGCCAGCTGGACAGCAGAGGATGCCATAATGCCGGCTTCTATTGAGCCCATGGCAAAATCCATATTCCTCAGGTCCATGGTGGTGGGAACGGCACCGTAAAGCACTCTGGCCCCCGGAGAAAAAACCTGCGCGATAGCCACCCCTGCCAGGGCTTCAGCATGCATTTGGGCCAGAGTTCCGGCCAGAGTGACGGGTGAAGTAGCCCCGGCGATGGGGGCAGGTGAACAGGTAGCCGGGATACCGTGTACGGCACAAAAATCGAGAATTTTCAAGGTGTTGGTTTCGATAGTCAGGGGACTTATGGGATTGGTTATGACCGAGAAGAAGGGTTTAGCTTTCAGCTTTTCCGCTCCTCCCGAGATAAGACAGGCGAGTTTCCAGACCTGTTCCACCCCTTCCAGATTGTCACAGCCCCCCATGACATGCTTGGTGGTATTGTTAAACGCATAAAAGAAGTCATTCAGATGATAATACCGGGGTTCCAGGTCGTGGGCCTGGCAGGCAATAACATAGAAATGTATGTTTTCCAGACAGTCCACCAGCCTGGCAGTCTGCGCTACATCCATCAGCGTCGTGAGTTGATAGGAGCCTGTCGCCATGTCCAGAGCACGGATTACCCTTCCCCCGTTGGCAAAGTACACCCTGCCTTCTCCCAGAGGCAGGTCTTTCTTTCCGCATCTTGAATGCAGTATAAACCGAGAAGGAGCACGGCTTAACATCTCATCGAGCCAGTCTTCCTGGAAATGCGCTGTCTGGTTCTCATAATTTATCTGGGCTCCGGCTCTTTTTAACCGGGTGAGATAAGCGGTATCTTTGATTTTGATACCGATATCTTTCAGTATCCGGCGTCCGGTCCGGTCAATTTGCTTTATATGGGCAGGTGAGATTGCCCTGAAAGAAGGAAAGCTCGATGTCACAATCATGTTCTCCATCAATGTTGGGAAAGAATCTGGTTAATCCCCTCAAGCACTTCCGGGGAAAGGGGTTCCGCCTGATGTTCTGAGAGTATTCTTTTTGCCTCGGCATTGCAGCGTTGATAAAAATCCGTTGCCCCGGAAGTCCCCCAGGAATCATAGCGGAAGCGGTCCAGAAGATTCGGCAGGAACTGGGCCTGCATGAAATGCTCAAAAGTATGGTCGTCCGTTAAAAAAATTGAACCGGGGTTGCCCTTAACTACCCTCTCTATAGCTTCCAGGGCCAGGGTATCCTGGTTAATGAGGATTCCCCGGTTAAAGAACCGGCTCATAGCTATCAGTTCATTAGCCATGGTCACCATTTCAAGAGATGAAGTATTGCCGTATTCCAGGAACCCTACATCATGAATTACGTTGGCCCGGGAAAGCATGGCCGTAATTATGGAAAACATCGCTTCCGCCCCTGCCTGAGCATCCATCACTTTGGCGTCTGAAGCGCCGGCATATGCCCATATCGGCAAACCGTAGAGTTCATCACGCATATCCGCCAGAGCAGCCTGGGTCAAGCTCCATTCCGGGCATCCATAAGATACTACCGAGGACTTCATATCCAGCGTGCTGACGTTGGGCCCGAACAGGAAAGGAGACCCTCTGCCGGCCATCTGGTGCACTGCCAGCCCTACCATATTCTCGGCAATACCGAGGGCCATTGCGCCCGCGAGGGTGATTGGAGCCCCTCCTCCGGCATTGGAGCCGGAGGGGAAACAGACCGGAATCTTCTTCTGAGCACAGAAAATGAGCTTTTCCATAACATTTTCGGGGAAGCGCAGGGGGCTGATAGCTTCAGAGTAATTGAGAATAAACGGCTTCTCCTGGAGTTCCTTCTCGCCTCCGGCTGCCAGACATGCAATCTGATATATTTTAGCCATGTCCCTGCCGCTATCGGCAATGAAGACAATCGGTTTGGTGGTATTCTTCGCCATCTCAGCGAAAGCATGAACGTAAATATCCCTGACTGGAGCATCCTCGGGATTGGACATGGACATCACGAAATCGATGTTTTCCAGTCCGTCTACCAGCCCGGCAAAGTTTCCGACGTCTTTCAGCAAAGAAGATCGGAAGAGCGT
>CAZIQW010000203.1:0-4912 GCA_964541585.1 uncultured Dehalococcoidales bacterium
GGCAGTTATCAATTGACATAAACATGCGGTTAATATAAAATATAAACAGTGGAGTTGGGGAAACCACCAGCAGACCTTTTCATTACACCTCCTTTCTTAAGCCGATCGGCTACAGCCGATCGGCTATTCTATTCGGAAATGTATACAGGCAATATACTGGTTTTATCTTTGCGGATTTCAGTATAACGAATTAAATTTACCGACAAATAAGCCGGTGCCGGTTTATTTGTGGCGTCTTCTCTGCACTCTGGACAGTTTCAGCACCCGCTTGTGATGCTTTTTGCTCATTTTCTTCTTACGCCATTTGAGTGTGCTACCCATCCTGGTTTATATCCTCCTATCCCCTGACCTCAGGGGGATTAGATAAATACTTAATTTGAAAACTTGTTTGGCCCAAAGGCAAACCTCTACTATATTACTACAAAATCAGCTTTTACGCTATATGGCCGGTTGCAAGACCAGGATTTCCGGCTCAGCGGGTAGGGTATCTTTGTTAATAACAATCTCGCTGGAGTCCAGCCTGCGCACGTTACCTTTTCCTTTTAAAAATTCATCTACTGTCGATATCGGATAGTCGCATTGCGGTGTTTTGTAATGCATTGGGATAGTAATTACGGGGTTGATAGCCCGGACTGTGTTTCCAGCTGTCCCGGCATCAATAGTGAAAAAACCGCCTACGGGGATGAAAAGGACATCTACAGGCCCTATCTGTGAAAGCTGTTCCCGGCTTAGCGGGTGACCCAGGTCTCCCAGATGGCAGATGTTAATCTCATCTACTTTGAAGCAGAAAATCAGGTCGTTGCCGCGTTTGCTTCCCCGAGCCTCGTCATGAAAAGCGGGTATTGCTTTGAATTCGATATTCTGTATACTCCGGACTCCGCTTTCTCTCAGTATTGCGGGGTTACCCTTGACGGCTTTAACGTTATTATGGTCACCATGTTCGTGACTTACAGTTACGATATCCGCTGTTTCATCTATCGGTTTATAGTTAATCCCGCTGCCGACATTATACGGGTCAGTGATGATTTTTTTATTATCCTGTGATGTGATTAAGAATGAAGCGTGTCCTAGCCATTTGATTTTCATATTCTCCCCTCCTTTTTTGAATTAGCGGTTTAGATTATCTTCAATATAATTTTGATTATACAATAGGCTGTCCTTTAGTTAAATTATGCATAGGGTATTGACAAAACTACTTAAAAACGATAAGATATTCCGTAAATACGGCTGTTATAACACATGCAATGGTAATAAATATTCACTGGACGACTATCATGGCTGATATTCAGGAGAAAACGCGAGAGCAATTGATGCGTGTTGTCAACGATATCATTTATATGGCGCACCGCGTCAGGGTACCCAGTAAGCGCGTCAAAAATATATTTGTGGATCAGATACTCCGTTTAGACGGGCTTAAGGAGTACTACGATATAGAAGCTGAAGCAGAGCGGAGATTTACGGACAAAGAGAATTAATTGATGCTTACTTGAAAAACACCGGTTTAGCTGCAGGTTACGCAACTGCAAGCATTCCGTCGTCCCTCCCTTATAGGGAATGGATTGTTTCTTTAATTTCTCATAGTCCGCGTCTGGTTAAAAATCGTCTTATGCGGGATAAAGCCTCTTCTATTTCAGGCATGGAGGTAGCATAGCAGCAGCGAATATGCCCTTCCCCTTTTTCTCCGAATGCGTTACCGGGAACTACCAGGACCTTCTCCTCCTTTAAGAGACTTTCGGAAAAATCTTCGGAGGCCATACCGGTCTTTTTAATGGAGGGAAATGCGTAAAACGCTCCCTTTGGCTCGAAACAGGTTAAGCCGATGTTATTGAATCCTTTGACCATCAGTAATCTGCGCCGGTTGTAATCGTCAACCATTTCACGGATATCCGGTTCGCCGCTTTTCAGGGCTTCAACAGCTGCCATCTGGGCCATAATAGGGCTGCACAGTATTGTATACTGGTGAATTTTAGTCATTGCTGCAATGATATCCCGGTTTCCGGCAGCATAACCCAGACGCCATCCTGTCATGGCATAAGCCTTGGAAAAACCGCCGAGCAGGATAGTATTTTCCTTCATTCCTGGTAAAGAGGCAAAGCAGACCTCTTCCACGCCATAGACCAAACGGGCATAGATTTCATCTGAAACTACAATCAGGTTGTGCCGTAGAGCCAGCTGGGCTATCTGTATCAGTTTTTCCCGTGACATTACCGCACCGGTGGGATTAGCCGGATAGCCAATGAGAATTGCCTTGGTTTTTGGGGTAATGTGGGGCACGATATCCTCAGCCCGCAGCTCAAAGTTATCTTCCACGCGCGTAGGAACTTTTACGGGCAGCCCCCCCGCCATGCATACGCAGGGGCCGTATGACACGTAACAGGGGTCAGCAATGATAACCTCATCGCCCGGATTCAGTATAGCCCTCATAGCCAGGTCAAGCGCTTCACTAACGCCAACGGTAATTAATATTTCACCAGCCGGCTGGTAGCTCAGATTATATCGATGAGAATAAAATCTGGCCAGCTCTTCACGTAACTTTGGCATGCCTGAATTGGAGGTATACATGGTGTAACCCTTTTCCAGCGCATAGATGGCAGATTCCCGGATGTGCCAGGGGGTAATGTAATCCGGTTCGCCCACACCCAGGGAAATCACTCCTTCCATATTGGCTACCAGGTCGAAGAATTTGCGTATTCCGGAAGGCGCCAGTTCATTGACACACCGGGATACAAATGGGGAACTTTTGTTTTTACTGATTGTCATATATTACTCCGCTAATGAAGATAAAAGGTAAAAGAACTGAGAAAGGATAACTCTTCATCCCTCCTGTCAGGGTAAAAATGGTTGACGTTTCAAGACCTCCCTGGAGCCCAGTATTTCGCCGTCTTCCTTGTACTTTTTCAACATAAAATGAGTCACTGTGCTTTGTACCCCCTCGATGGGGGCCAGTTTCTGCGATACGAAGCTGGCTACTTCCTGAATAGACTTGCCGGTGACGATCACCAGCAGGTCAAAAGTACCGGAGAGCAAATAGACCGTATGAGCCTGAGGGAAGCGGTAAATACGCTCGGCTATTGAGTCAAATCCCACATCTCTCTGAGGTGCTACCTTGACTTCGATGAGAGCGAAAACGTGATCGTTTTCCACCTTGTCCCAGTTCACGATGGTTTTATACTTCAGAATAATCTGGTCCTGTTCGGCTTTTTTTATAGTCTCACTTACTTCCGCTTCCGGTAGACCGGTGATGGTGGCGATTTGCTGAACGCTCGTCCGGGAATCGCTTTCCAATAACTTGAGAATATCTTTTAACATCCGGTTACCCCCTCTAATCAACGGACAATTTGCAAATGCTGTTATCTGCAACAGCTTACAATTAAACATATTGTAGCATTTGGTATGAAGAGGTGCAAAAGAGGGGCAAGAGAATCTTGCACAGGAACAATTTCTACCGGAACTCTTCTATTATCAAGAAAATACCCCTCTCAAACGAGAGGGGTATTTCACGGTCTGTCTTAAAAATATTCAGTCTAAAACGAGCTGGAGATATTGCCTTCCATTTCGGTGGTAATGCTGCCGTCAATTATATATTCGGCTATCTCATCATCACTCATGCCTATCAGGTCTTTAAATACGTACTCATTGTGCTCGCCTACGCAGGGTGAAGGCATGTAGATTTCACGGGGCGTTTTGGACAGTAAAAAGCATGCCTGGGCTTCGTATTTTTGCTGGCCCATAACGGAGTGCTCAAGCTGGGTGAAATACTGGCGGCTTTCCAGTTGCTTGTCCAGGTAAATGTCCGAGGGCTTTTCTACTATATTAGAGGGTATTCCGGCTTCCTGTAACATTCGTTCTGCCTCTTCCGCAGAATAATTTTTCGTCCATTCGTTGACCAGTTTATCCAGAGCATCCTCATTGGCTTTCCTTTGAGGTAATGCAGAGTATTCCTTCAGGGTGGCCAGTTCCGGTTTACCGATAACCTGGCAGAATTTTTGCCAGTGTTCCTCGTTCATCACGCTGATAGCTATCCAGTTATCATCGCCCTGACACTGATAAACGCCGTGTGGGGTGGCACCGGGCAGGCGGTTTCCATTTCTGCCCAGGATATTACCGTTTATCTGATAATCCATTATCGGCGGCTCGAAGAACTGGATGGAACTTTCAAACTGGGACTGGTCGATATATTGTCCCTTTCCTGTGCGGCGGCGGTATTCCAGTGCAGCCATGATGGAGAAAGCGGCAAAACGGCAGCTTACATAATCAGTATAAGCCCCGTAAGGAGGGGAAGGCAGCCTGTCCGGCCATCCGGTGACCTCGGAGAAACCGCAGAAATTAACAGCATTCTGACCGTAACCGGCATAGGCGGAATGAGGTCCCCCCCTGCCCTGCATGCTGGAACTGAAGTAGACAACGTCCGGTTTTACCTTCTTGACATCCTCATATCCGAGCCCCCATTTCTCCATCGTGCCTGGAGAAAATGACTCCGTCACAATATCTGCCCACTGTATCATTTTCCACGCCAGTTTTCTTCCTCCCGGACTTTGTAAATCTATGCTGATACAGTACTTGTTCGGGTTGTGCTTCCCGTAAAACATGCTGCCGTCCGGTGTGGGTATGCCCCCGACAAAGGGTCCGTTAACCCGGTTAGTATCCAGCCGCTTATGCGATTCTATCTTGACTACCGTAGCTCCGTGGTCGGCCAGATAGCGGGACGTGGACGGCCCCACTACTACCCAGGCAAACTCCGCTACCTTAATTCCTTCAAATACTTTGCTATTCATATTTATAATCCTCGTATTTAGATATTCATTCCTTTAATATATCAGCGAAGGCTGGTGTCCAGAGAGCGGTTAAGTTTACAGAAAATGTTTTAGATTACCCCTTTATCCTGTAATGTCTTTAATTCATTCTCGCTAAG